>JAYUBX010000581.1:0-1542 GCA_043740665.1 Candidatus Neomicrothrix sp. | reverse complement strand
TCGGCGAACAGATCGAGGTCGGGGGCCAGCGACGCGATGGCACCGTCGAGGAAGACCATGTTCTTGACGAACAGCATGAGCTCTTTGGGTAGCCGGGCGCCGTAGCCGAGCAGCGCCTTCACGACCTTCTGGATCTCGGCGATCATCTCATCGGGGCTCAGCGAGGTGGGGTCAACGGGGGGGCCGTCGAGTTTGAGGTCGCGGATGACGGCGTCGAGATCGGTGTCGCTGGGCAGGGCGCCCAGGTCGCGCAGGGCGCCGAGTTGGCCCTTCACATCGTTCATGGTGGCGGTGATGAGCAGCCGCAGAAAAGCGCGACGCTTCGGTTCGTCCATGCGGCCGACGATGCCGAAGTCGAGCAGCGCCACCCGGCCGTCGGGCAGCACGAACAGGTTGCCGCCGTGCAGATCGCCGTGGAAGATGCCGTGGATCATGGCCCCTTCCATGAAGCCGATCATGCCGATCCGCACCACGTTCTCGGTGTCGACTCCGGCTTCTACCATGCCGGCGACATCGTCGAAGGCAAAGCCCTCGAGCCGTTCCATCACCAACATGCGTGGCGTTACCAGCGTGGGGTGCGGGCGAGGGATGACGTAGCCGCGCTGGCCCAGATCGTGGAACGACTTGGCCACGTCGAGCATGTTCTGCGCTTCGAGCCGGAAGTCGAGTTCTTCGGTGATGGTCTCGGTGAACAGCTCGACCAGTGCCGGGGGATTGGCCAGCGCAGCGATCGGGATGCGGCCGACCAGGAAGGGGGCGAGCCACGCCATCACCTGGATGTCGGCGTGCACGAGCCGGGCCACCGACGGCCGCTGCACCTTGACCACGACCCGCTCGCCGGTGCGCAGGGTGGCGGCGTGCACCTGGGCGATCGACGCGGCGGCCAGTGGCGTGCGGTCGAACTCGGCGAAGACGGCTTCGAGGGGCTGGCCCAGCTCGGCTTCGACCACAGCGCGGACCTGATCCCAGGGCTCGGCCGGCACCTGATCGCGGCACTTCTTGAACTCGCGAACGAGCTCTTCAGGGAAGAGGCCTTCGCCGCTCGAGATGATCTGGCCGAGCTTGATGTACGTCGGCCCGAGGTGTTCGGCGGCGATGCGCAACCGGCGAGAGATGTCGGCGCGAGAGGCGGACTCACCGGCGCGGCGGCCGGTGAGGGCCCACTGGCCGAGGGCCAGGCCCAGGTAGCGGGCGACCCGGAAGACTCGGGGGCCGGCTGGCAGGCGTCGCGGGCGGGTGAGCTCGGGCACCTGGCGCCGCACGACCCAGCGAACCGTCTCGACCGATCGACGCCAGGGCATGGTGGCGGGGTCGACGATCCAGGGCGCGTCGTTGCTGAACGACCCGATGGCCAGGTCAGCGGGCAGGTCACGCGACGCAGCCACGTGATCGGGGAGCTGGTCGGGGAGCGCGCTCATGGTGGAGGGAGTCTACGGTTCGACCTGTGCTGGACAACTACCGGGTGATCGAGTTGGGGATGTGGGTAGCCGGTCCTGGCGCCGGCGGCGTGATGGCCGACTGGGGTGCCGATGTGATCAAGGT
>JAYUBX010000580.1:0-2237 GCA_043740665.1 Candidatus Neomicrothrix sp. | reverse complement strand
CGCGGCTGCATCTGATCGCGATCACCCCGAACCGGCCGGCTTCACGGCCCCCACGAAAGGAGCCCACCTGATGGGCGACACCATCGAAAAGGTCTCGATCATCATCTCCAAGGGCTCCCTCGAAGGCGTGTACCCGGCGCTGATCATGGCCAACGGCGCCTGCGCCGCGCCGAAGGCATCGAGGCCAACCTGTTCTTCACGTTCTTCGGGTTGGACGCGATCCACGCCAAGCGCATCGAGCACATCAAGGTCGCGACCGTTGGCAACCCCGGCATGCACATGGCCAGCCTCATCGGGGCGCTTCCGGGCATGTCCGCCATCGCGACCCACATGATGGAGAAGAAGATGGACGCGCTCGACATCCCCCCGATCCACGAGTTCATCGAGATGATCAGGGACACCGGCGCCGGGCTGTACGCCTGCAAGGCGTCGGTCGACATGTTCGGCTTCACCAAGGACGACTTCATCCAGCAGATCGACGACATCATCACCGTCGGCGAGTTCTACGAGAACGCGGCCGGCGGACAGATCATCTTCACCTGACCGGCGAGCTGGGAAGTCGAGCAGGACGCGTGTCCGGGCCGTGGGGCCGCCTGGTCGGCCCACCGCAACCGTGGCGTGGACGAGCTGCGCAGCATCGTGGCCGAGTTGGCCTGCAGTATGGATGTCGCGCATCTCGACCGGTGACCGCTCACGTCGACGTCGGGGGCGGGATCGGGCGGCGGCGGTTCCGGTCGCGAGCGGTCAGGTCCGGGTGAGGATGACCTTGAGTGCGCCGGTGTCGGCGGCCCGGGCGAACACGTCGTAGGCCTCGTCGAACTGGTCCATCGTGAAGTGATGGGTGATGAACCGGTCGGTGTCGACCTGATGACCCTGCGCTAGGCGCAGCAGGGTGGGCGTCGAATAGGTGTCGACCAGGCCGGTGGTGATGGTGACGTTGCGGATCCACAGCTCCTCGAGGTGCAACGTGACGGGCTGGCCGTGTACCCCGATGTTGGCGATATGGCCGCCTGGTCGGGCCAGTTGCGCGGCGAGCTCGAAGGTGGCGGGCACGCCGACTGCTTCGATGGCGACGTCGGCTCCCAACCCGCCGGTCAGGTCGCGCACGATCTGGAGCGCGTCTTCGCGGCTGTTATTGATCACGATGTCGGCCCCGAAGGTCTTGGCGGCTTCGAGGCGGCTATCGGCCATGTCGATCGCGATCACGTGCGCCGGGCTGAACAGGCGGGCGCCCATCATGGCGGAGAGCCCGATCGGCCCGGAACCGACGACGGCGACGACATCACCGGGTCGGACCTGACCGTTAAGGACTCCGACCTCGTACCCAGTGGGCAGGATGTCGGCCAGCATCAACAACTGCTCGTCGGATACGCCGACGGGCACCGGGTAGGTGGAGGTGTCAGCGAAGGGAACCCGAACCTTCTCGGCCTGGGTGCCGTCAATCTTGTGGCCGAGGATCCACCCTCCGCCGCCGAGGCACTGGCCGTAGCTGCCGTCACGGCAATACCGGCACGCGCCGCACGCGGTGATGCACGAAACGAGGACCCGGTCGCCGACATTCACGTTCTTGACGCCCGAGCCAACCGACTCGACCGTACCGACCGCTTCGTGGCCGAGGATGCGACCGTCGGTCACTGCGGCGACGTCGCCCTTCAGGATGTGCAGATCGGTTCCGCAGATCGTGACGACGTCAACGCGCACGATGGCATCGGTGTCATCGATGATGACCGGATCTGGAACTTCTTCCCATGCCTTCTGGCCAGGACCGTGATAGACGACAGCACGCATCAGCTTTCCCCCTAAATAAGGTTCTATTAACCGCCATCGTACGGACCGAGGCTTCGGGATACCAGAGCCGAACGTCCTGACCCGGGTGAGACCCTCGAAGGTGATCCCGCCAGGCGAGGTCAAGCGGGGGAAGTGGATTTCAGGCACGATCCGGCCCAGTTGGGGAGCCAACAGTTGCGGTCGCCGAGCAGCCCCGCTCGGGACGATTCGCCGAGACTCCCCCAAGGAATCCAAAGTGGCCGCGGGTTTTGGTGATTTTGCGGAGCTGGTAGTTGATGCTCTCGACGAGGTTGGTGGTGTAGACAACTTTGCGGATCTCGGGCGGGAACCGCAGGAACGGGGTGAACTGTTCCCACGCGGAGCGCCACACTTTGACGATGCCGGGGTAACGGTCGCCCCATTCGAGTTCGAAGGTGTCCATCGCGTCGGCGGCTGCTTCGACGGTCGGG
>JAYUBX010000579.1:0-3239 GCA_043740665.1 Candidatus Neomicrothrix sp. | reverse complement strand
CCGGTTTCCAATACGGGGCCACCAGATCAGCGATGAGTTCCCACTCGACATCGGTCATGTCGCCGTGCGCCGTCCGCCACGTTTGGGTCTTCGGCTTCGACGCTGAGGTCACGAATTGAACCTCATAGATTTCCGGACCCATCAAGAACAGAAATGGCTACTGAACAGCCATTTCTTTCCGAACAGCCTCTGAGGTGGGGGTCATGGTTGTTAGGCGAGGCCGAGGCGGCCGGGGAAGTGGATTTCGAAGGAGTTGAGGGCTCGGTGCCAGCCTTGGGTGCCGGTGCCTAGTCCGCCTCCTCGTTTGTCGGCGATGTTGCGGGCGCCGAGCCTGAGGAGCTTCAACGCGGCTTCGTCGGTCGGGAAGTGGCCGCGGGTTTTGGTGATTTTGCGGAGCTGGTAGTTGATGCTCTCGACGAGGTTGGTGGTGTAGACGACTTTGCGGATCTCGGGCGGGAACTGAATCGCCCTGGGATGGTTGGAGGCTCCTCACCTTTGAAACGAGGATGGAGCCATGCCAGGAGAGAAGTCATCAGGGAAGCCGACGACGCGTCGGTATACCGACACCGAGAAGGCTCAAGCGGTCCGGTTGGTTCGTGAGCTGCGCAAGGAGCTCGGCACCGAGCACGGGACGGTGTATCGGGTCGCGAACCAGCTCGGCTACGGCGTCGAGTCGGTGCGGGCCTGGGTTCGCCAAGCCGACGTTGATGAGGGTGTGAAGCCGGGGACCTCGAGCGAGGAGGCCGCTCGGGTGAAGGCGCTCGAGCAGGAGGTCAAGGAGCTCCGGCGGGCCAACGCGATCTTGAAGTCGGCGTCGGCTTTCTTCGCGGCGGAGCTCGACCGCCCACATCGTTGATCGTCGCCTACATCGACGGACACAAAGAGGAGTTCGGGATCGAGCCGATCTGCGAGGTCATGCAGTTCGCCCCCTCCACCTACTACGCAGCCAAGACCCGCCCGCTGTCGCCGCGGGCGGTCCGCGACGCCGTGATGAAGGTGGCCATCGTGACCATTCACCAGGCCAACTACGAGGTTTACGGGGTCCGCAAGATGTGGAAGGCGATGCGCCGCGCCGGCGAAGACGTCGGCCGCGACCAGGTCGCCCGGCTGATGCACGAACTGGGCATCGAGGGTGTGCGACGTGGCCGCAAGGTCCGCACCACCCGTGCTGATGAGAAAGCCAACCGTCCGCCCGACCTCGTCGGGCGGCGCTTCGTCGCGTCCCGTCCGAACGAGTTGTGGGTGACGGATCTGACGTATGTGCCGACGTGGGCCGGGATGGTCTACGTGTCGTTCATCACCGACGTGTTCTCGCGCCGCATCGTCGGGTGGCGGGTCGCGACGAACATGCGAACCGACATGGTCCTCGACAGCTTGGAGATGGCTCGCTGGGCCCGTGGCACCCACCTCGGCGGCCTTGTGTGCCACAGCGATGCCGGGTCGCAATACACGTCGATCCGCTACACCGAACGCCTCGACGAGATCGGCGCGAAGCCGTCCATCGGGTCGGTCGCCGACTCCTACGACTGCGATGATGGCGTTGTTGGTGTTCCGGCCGGTCTGACCCTTGCTATGACCGACCGTCGTGTCCTTGCGTTGACCTGTTGGCCGGCCGGGGCACCAACTTCTGTGGCCTGCTGACCGGGCGAGCAGTGACCTCATAGGAGCCTGTTCAGACCAGACCCCTCGCAGTCCTGTCCGCCCGCCCGACCAGCCGGCCAACCGTCGATCTGTAAGGAGATCAACAGCCATGCCCATCATCGCGCTCGTTCGTTCCGATGTCATCGTCGGAGTCGACACGCACAAAGACCAACACGTCGCCGTCGTCCTCGACGGGCTCGGCGGCCGCCTCGGCGAGCTCTTCCTCCCCGCGACCGCCGACGGCTACGTGATGTTGCTCGCGTGGGCCCGTGACCACGGACGCGTGGTCGCGTTCGGGGTCGAAGGGACCGGCTCCTACGGCGCCGGCCTTGCGAGCTTCCTGCGCCGCCACGCACACAAGGTCATCGAGGTGAACCGGCCGGCGCGCCAAGCCGACCGACGCCTCGCCGGCAAGAGCGACACCATCGACGCCGAGCACGCCGCCCGCGAGGTCTTGGCCGGCAACGCGACCAACGTCCCCAAGACCGCCGATGGCGCGATCGAAGCGATCCGGCTCATCAAGATCGCCCGAGACGGAGCGGTGAAGGCCCGCAGCCGGGCCATGATCACCCTCAAGGCGAGCCTGGTCACCGGCCGCGATGAACTGCGCGCCGAGCTCGAGCCGCTCACCGACCACAAGCTCGTCCTCGCTTGCGCAGCGTTCGCAGGCACGCTCGATGACCCGGCCGATCCAGTCGCTGCCATGCGCTATCTGCTCGGGACCCTGGCCCGCCAGTGGCTCGCTCTCCACGACGAGATCAAGGTCCACTTCAAGCTCCTCGACCGCGCCACCAAGGCAGCAGCACCCGACCTGGTCGCGGCGTTCGGCATCGGCCCCGACGTCGCCGCCGAGATGCTCATCACGGCAGGCGACAACACCGACCGCGTCCGCTCCGAAGCCGCGTTCGCGAAGCTCTGCGGCGCGTGTCCGATCCCAGCCGGCTGCGGCAAGACCAACGGCCGCCACCGCCTCAACCGCGGCGGGAACCGCCAAGCCAACGCAGCGCTCTACCGGACCGTGATCGTCCGCATGCGTTGGCACGAACCCACCATCACGTACGTCGCGCGGCGCACCACCGAGGGCCTCTCGAAGAAGGAGATCATCCGGTGTCTCAAGCGCTTCGTCGCCCGAGAGGTCTTCGCCCTGCTCCCCGAACCGGCGGCATCGGAAATCGGCAAAGAAATCGCCGCTTGATCCTTGACGATCTATAGGAGCTTCAACGCGCTGGCCGAGACCGTCAACGGCCTCTACAAGAACGAAGTGATCCACCGGCAAAGGCCATGGCGCGACGTCGACGCCGTCGAGCTCGCCACCCTCGCCTGGGTCCACTGGTTCAACACCGACCGGCTCCACAGCTCCCTCGGCGACATCCCGCCAGCAGAGTTCGAAGAGCACCACTACCGTCAGCTCACCGGCACCGGCGAGCTGGTCGAAACCAAATAGCCCGAGCCTCCATCAAACCCAGGGCGATTCAAACCGCAGGAACGGGGTGAATTGCTCCCACGCGGAGCGCCACACTTTGACGATGCCGGGGTAACGGTCGCCCCATTCGAGTTCGAAGGTGTCCATCGCGTCGGCGGCTGCTTCGACGGTCGGG
>JAYUBX010000578.1:0-1834 GCA_043740665.1 Candidatus Neomicrothrix sp. | reverse complement strand
TGCCCGGGGCCAACACGCCCCGGTCACCGAGCCCGACCAGACCGGCGGTGTCGCTGGTCATCATGCGCACGATGGTCTCGACCGGAAGGCGGCCGTGCTCGCGGTCGCGGGCCCACAGGGCCAGCATCGAGGTGGGCGTCGACGCGTCGCAGGTGGTGCCGCAGTGGGCCCCACCGTCGCCGAGACCCCAGGTCGTGGTCGGGTGCAGCAACATCTCGCGCACCGCGTCGAGGTTGAAGTCGGTGTAGTTGAGCAGTGGCCGCATGACCAGGTTCTCGCCCTCGTCCTCGAGTAGCGCGTCGTAGAAGACCTCGTTGGGGGTGCGGCCCTCGCGGCGAGCCTGGGCGGCGAGGCTCGTGTCCTTGGGCGGCTCGTAGTTGGGCTCAGCGGCCATGGGAAAGATGCGCTCGGGATCAAGGAACTGGGTGAGCATCGGATCGGTCGTCTCGGCCTCGGCCAGCAACTGGGCTCGCAGGTCGGGGTCGCGCATGGCGGCGACCTTGTCGGCGATGGGCAGGAAGCCGAGCGGTGCCCAGGACGGGCAGTAGGCGAACGGGTGGAAGGTCTGGAGCCCGAGCAACAGGTTGACCGGCCGGCCAGCCACCTGGGGCCGCACGTTGGCCCCTTCGGCGGCGGCCTCGGTGCACAGGTCGAGCATGCGCTTCCACGCCAGCGGGTCGTGGTCGTTCTGGGTCATGGCGAAGGTCACGGGGCGGCCGATGGCGCCGGCCAGCTTGCGCATCCATGCCATTTCACGCTCGGGGGCGGCGAGGTCCTCCCCCAATGCACCGGCCGGAGCCAGCTCAAAGATGCCGGTGCCCAGCTGGCCCAGCACCCGCCCGATGCCGAACAACTCGTCCTCGGCGGCGAAGGTGCCCGGGACCGGCTCGCCGTCGATCGCCATGTGGGCGATGGTGCGCGAGGTCGAGAAGCCGAGGGCGCCGGCCTGCACACCAGCCCGCACGATCTTGGCCATGGCTTCGATGTCGGCGGCCGAGGCCGGTTCGTTCTTGGCGCCGCGCTCACCCATCACGTAGCCGCGCACGGCGCCGTGGGGCACGAACACCCCGACGTCGAGCATCTTGGTGGTCTGCTCGATGACGTCGAGGTACTCGGGGAAGCTCTCCCAGCCCCACTGGATGCCAGCCGACAGCGCGGCCCCGGGGATGTCCTCGACGCCTTCCATCAGACCGATGAGCCAATCGTGGCGGTCGGGCTTCACCGGAGCGAAGCCGACCCCGCAGTTGCCCATGACGACAGTGGTGGCGCCGTGCCAACAGCTGGGCGTGAGCATCGGGTCCCAGGTGACCTGACCGTCGAAGTGGGTGTGGATGTCGACGAAGCCGGGGGTGACCAACAGCCCGTCGGCATCGACCTCGTCTCGGCCGCCATCGGCGACGCGACCGACCTCGGTCACGATGCCGTCGTCGATGGCCACATCGGCCACCTGACCTTCGACTCCTGTGCCGTCGACTACCAGCCCTCCACGAATCACCAGGTCGTGCATGGTCGTTTCCCCCGAGATCGCTCGTCTATTACGTGACGTCGTGTAACACTATCCAGTCGGTTCCGTGATCGGCAAGGACTTCGAGGGGGAGCGTGCTCGTGAAATCGTCGACTGCACCGGTGCGTACGGCCGGACGACCACGCGACGAGCGGGTCGACCGCAACGTCCTCGAAGCCACCCGCCGGCTGCTCGTCGAAGTCGGCTACCCGGCCCTCACCATCGACGCCATCGCCCGACGAGCCAACGTCAGCCGACCGGCGATCTATCGGCGCTGGCGGTCGAAGGCCCAGCTCGTCCACGAAGCCGTCTACCCGGCCGACGAGGATC
>JAYUBX010000577.1:0-2114 GCA_043740665.1 Candidatus Neomicrothrix sp. | reverse complement strand
ACCCAGCGACGCCGCCGGCTGGTCCGGTTCGTCGACCACGGCATCGCGGTCGCCGTACACCAGCACGGCGCGCTCCAAGTGGTCACGGATCGTCAGCGGCACCTTCACAGCAGTTCCCCCTGGGTCGTCGTGCGCCGGGCAAGGCGTTGTGTCCGGAGGTTACGTGGGGTGGACCGGTGGCGGGTCCCCGTTCCTGTCGTACCCCCTCGGTAGGTTCAGTCCCATGACCGCACTGCTGCCGATCCTCGAGCGCCAGGCCGACGGCCGGCCCGACCAGGTCACCGACCCGGTCCGGGCCCCGTTCACCGAGACCGATCTGCTGGCCGAGCTCGACGAGCAGGCATCGGCCTGTGCCGCCCTGGCGCTGGTCGCCATGGGTCGGGGGCTGGCGGCGACGCCCTTCGAACTGTCCCAACTGGTGCTCGACTCGTTGTGGCTGCTGACCGGAAACGGGGTCGACGCGATCCGGGCCGCCATGGTCGAAGATGCCGTCGTCGTGCACGCGGGCGGGGGCTCGCCCGGTCGTTTGCGGCGAACCGACAACTGGCTGGTGCTGTTCGGCACCATGGGCGCCATCGCCGGGTTGGCCAAGCTGCTGGCCGCCGAACGGGGCGGCCCGGCCAGCGCGTATGTCCGCCTGGCCTTCGACGTGCCGCCGGCCGGCGACGAGGTTCGTCCCGCACCGCGCTCGTCGTTGGGTCGCGGCGACGGTCGGGCTGCGGGTCGGTCGTCGGCGCATCCGGCAGGGACCGGCGCGCCGTCGGGATCGCTGGCCGTGATCGAGCGATGGGCGGCCGAGCGGCCGTCGCGCCACGACCCCGATGTCGTCGATCCTCACGACGTGCAGATCGACGTTCGTCAGCGGGGCAAGTCGATCACCATCGTCGAACGGTGGCGCAGGCTCGATGCGTCGAGCGACGGCAACATGTGGATCGAAACCCGGGTCGCGCAGCTGCGCTGGGTTGCCGCCAGTGGTGGGTGGAGCCTGCACTACGCCGACCGAGCCGATCGCTGGCATCGGTGCGGCGATCGACTGGCCCCCGAGCTCACCGCACTGCTGGCCACTCTCGACGACGACCCCGACCACGTCTTCTGGGGTTGATCAGCGAGCCGTCCACCCGCCGTCGACGGCGATGGTCTGCCCGGTGACATAGGTGCTGGCATCACCGGCCAGAAACAGCAGGATCCCGTCGAGCTCGTGGGCCTCGCCGCCACGGCCCATCGGCGCGTTGCGGCGGATGTAGCTCATGGTCTGGTCGTCGCCCCACATGTCGCTGGTCATGTCGCTCGGGAAATAGCCCGGCGCGATGGCGTTGACCCGCACGCCCTTGCGGCCCCATTCGGCACCGAGCTCGCGGGTGAGGTTCACCACCGCGCCCTTCGACGCGGTGTAGCTGGCCTGCTTGATGGGGGCCGACGCCACCAGACCGAGCATCGATGCGATGTTGACGATCGAGCCGTGGCCCTGCTCGATCATCTGACGGCCGACCAGTTGGCTCAGCAGAAACAGTGCGTTGAGGTTCACCTCGACCACCTGACGGAAGTGGTCGATCGGCTCGTCCTCGGCGGCCATCGGCGTACCGATGCCGGCATTGTTGACCAGCACGTCGATGGTGCCGAACCGTTCGATGGTCGTGGCCGCCAGGGTCTCGAGCTGCGCATCAACCGAGACGTCGCAGGCGACGGCCAGCGATCCTGGCAGTTCGGCGGCCAGGGCCTCGAGTCGATCCAGTCGGCGGGCCGCCAGCACGACGGTCGACCCGGCGGCATGCAGCACCCGAGCGAACCGCTCGCCCAGTCCACCCGAGGCGCCGGTGACGATCGAGACCCGTCCATCGAGTCGAAAGAGCGGTTCCAGGACGATTGGATCAGCGGCGAAAGTCGACATGAGCCACGAATCTAGGTGTCGGATCCCATGTTTGACGGAAGATTTAGTTGATTTCTCATAACCTCTTGTGTTATCTCAAATATTTCTCGTAATCTCTTGCCTTACAGGGCGGCGGAGGCCCTCCAAGCGACGGTCAGCCGGGGGCTCTGGGCTCCTATCGCCAGCCGGCTCGGCAATCCCCGGTTGATCGTCGCTCCTGGCTCCCACCGCCCTCCCACCGGACCAC
>JAYUBX010000576.1:0-1880 GCA_043740665.1 Candidatus Neomicrothrix sp. | reverse complement strand
ATCCGCTACGAGCGGGCCGTCCCGCAGTCGGTGGTGTGCATGCCGTCTCGGTCGACCATCCTCACCGGCCAATACCCCAGTACCCACGGCGTGTGGATGAACGGCGTGCCGCTGCCGGTCGACGCGCCATCGGTCGCCGCCGAGCTGCATCACCACGGGTACCGCACCGCCCTGATCGGCAAGGCCCACTTCGAGCCGTTCATGGACCCGTTCGGCCGCTTCACCGAGAACCAGATCGCCCGTTCTGGCCTCGAGACCGCCTATCACCGCGGGCTCGACGGCACCGTCAGCCCGCATCGCGGCTTCGATCATCTCGAATTCGCCGCCCACGGTGCCGTCGGGATGCTGCACTACGCGCAGTGGGTCACCGCCAATCACCCCGAGGCGGCGGGGATGTACTACTCGGCCATCGACGGTTCGTTCAACGTGAACGCCGCCGCCGGCGGCGACGCCGGTGCTCCCCAGGTCAAGCACAACCCGATCCCCAGGGACTGGTACCACACCGACTGGGTGGCCGACCGCACCATCGCTTGGCTCGATGGGGTCGCGGCCGACGACGATTGGTTCTGCTGGATGAGCTTTCCCGACCCCCATCATCCGTGGGATCCGCCGCAGTCAGAGATGGGAAGAGTCGACTGGCACGACGTTCCTTTGCCGGCGGGCTATCCCGTCGATCGCGACGAACGCGAACGCATCCTCGACGCCAAGCCCCGGCATTGGCGAGCGTGGTACGACGGTCGCCTCGTCTCGAATTACGAGGCCCCCAAAGAATGGGTGCCGGCGACCCTGACCGACGATCAGGTACGCGAGGTCAACGCCCGCAATGCGATCGAGTGCGAACTGATCGACGAGGCGCTGGGCCGGGTGCTCGCGGCGGTGGCGGCACGCGGCTGGCAAGACGACGTCGACGTCATCTTCACCACCGATCACGGCGAGCTGCAGGGCGACTTCGGCCTGATGTTCAAGGGCCCCTATCACGTCGACGGGCTGATGCGGCTTCCGCTGATCTGGCGACCCGCAACCCGCGTTGGCGTCGTACCGGCCGTGGTGACCCAACCGGTCGGGTTGATCGATCTGGCCCCGACGTTCAGCGCCATCGCCGGGCTCGAACCGGCCGATTGGATGCAGGGGAATCGACTACCGACCGACGGCGACGATGCCGAGAATCGCGGCTTCGAGCGGGTGCTGACCGAATGGGACAGCGAGCTGTTCGGGGTCGGTGTGCACCTGCGCACCATGACCCGTGATGACTGGGTCTGCACCGCGTACCGGCCGGGCTTCATCCACGATGGATCCGAGGGTGAGCTGTACCACCTGACCGATGATCCGTTGCAGCGCCAGAACCTTTGGAACGACCCGGCCTACGCGGGGATGCAGTCCGATCTGCTGGCTGACCTCTGGGAGAACCAGCCCGTCGACCATGACCCCCGCCTCGAGCTCGAAGCTCCGGTGTGACGTGACCGGCCCTACAACAGCTTCGTGATCTTGCCCGATGGCTGTCTGGCCACCAAGGACTTCGGCGGGGTGCTGCCCGGCCAGGATCCTGCCGTCCATCAGCCCGAGCCGACCGAACTGCTCGTGCTCGACCCGGACGATTTGCGCACCCTCGACGGCAGGGAATCTCGACGAGGTCCGCCGGATCGCCGTCGGGTACGACAGCGGCAACGGCGTGCTGGCGGCCTTCGACATCGCCGCTGACGGTTCGACCCGCCTGCGTTGGCGACGCGATCAGAACCATGCCTGCCACCTGCTGCTGTTCGCCGACACCGGCGAGCTGGTCACCAACGACCACGACATCGACCGGATGGCCGACCAGTTCGTCGTGCTCGACATCGAGACCGGCGACGAGCAACTGCGGGTCGACGCCGGCAGCCCCCTAC
>JAYUBX010000575.1:0-13155 GCA_043740665.1 Candidatus Neomicrothrix sp. | reverse complement strand
CCCGAGCCGACGTCGCCCTGCAGCAGCCGGTGCATCGGATGGGGAGCAGCCAGGTCGGCGTCGATCTCGGCTATCGCCCGGGTCTGAGCCCCGGTGAGCGGAAAAGGCAGGCGGGCGTGGAAGGCTGCGACCAGGTCAACGCCATCGTCGATGGCGCCGATCTGATGACGAATGCCCGGCGTGGTGCGTTCGAGTTCGCGTTTGCGCTGCACCAACTTGAGCTGCACCCGCAGCAGCTCGTCGAACACCAGTCGTCGCCGGGCATCCATGGCCGCCGCCATCGACTCGGGCTTGTGCACGTCACGAAAGGCCCGGGTGCGATCGGCCAGGTCCCACCGAGCGAGGACGGCGGCCGGAACAGGATCGGCGAACTCGCCGGCGCGGCGCAGCACCTCGTCCATCCACTTGTCGATGTCCCAGGTCATCACCCCGGCCTTCTCGGACTGCGGGTACATGGCGACGATTCGGCCGGTCTTGTCGCCGACCAGATCGACCAACGGATTGGTCATCTGCCGCCGACCATTGAAGATCTCTACCTTGCCGAACAGCACCGTGCTCATGCCCGTCTTCAGCTGCCGTTCACGGAACGGCTGGTTGAAGAAGGTCGCCCGCAAGAACCCCGATCCGTCGGTGAGGTCGACGGTCACCATGCTCTTGCGGCTCTGCGTCCGCCGCGACGAGATGCCCTTCACCGTCGCCAACACCATGGCTTCCTGACCGACGTCGAGCTCGTCGATCCGTCGCTCGTTGGTGCGATCAAGGTAACGCCGGGGGTAATAGGTCAGCAGGTCGAGCACGGTGTGCACGTCGAGCTTGGCCAGGGCCTCGGCGCGCTTGTCGCCCACGCCTTCGAGGGCGGTGATCGGAATCTCGGCGAGCTGAGCGAGGCGGCGGGACATGTCCGTGCCGTTCTACCCGCTACTCGATGCCGAAGAGGTACGGGTAGAGCGGCTGGCCTCCGTGGTGCACCTCGGCGGTGACGTCGGGGCGGTGCTCCTGCAACCACACCGAGATGTGGCGGGTGATGGGCGCCGAAGCACCGTCACCTTCAATGATGGTGACGATCTCGTGGTCGTCGCCGACGAGCACGTCAAGCAGCTGGGTGCAGACCAGGTCGAGTCCGCTGCCCAGTGCCCGGATGCCCTCGCGGCTGATGCCGAGATAGTCGCCCTCGCGGATGTCGCCCAGATCGCAGGTCGAGTCGCGCACCGCTCGGGTGACCTCGCCGGCCACCACCGACGCGGCCGCATCGGCCATGGCCTTGGCATTATCGATGCCGGCCGCCTCGGGGTCGAACGCCAGCAACGACGCGAACCCCTCAGCCACACCTCTGGTCGGCACGACGTACACGGTCTTGTCGGTTTGGGCGTCGACCTGCTCGGCCACCGGGATGATGTTCTTGTTGTTGGGCAGGATCACGACGTGGTGAGCCGGCGCCGAGTTCACCGCTTCGAGCAGCTGCGCGGTCGACGGATTCATGGTCTGACCACCGGTCACGATGCGCTGCACACCGAGCGAGTGGAAGATCCGTCGAATACCCCCGCCGACGGCCACTGCCACCACCGCGGTTTCGACCGGCTCGTCACTCTCGACCAGCAGACCGGGTTCGGCCTCGCGGACCCAACGCTCCTCCTCGACCTGTTCGAGCAGATCGGTGACGCGGATGTTGCGGGGTCGTCCAGCGTCGATGGCGGCCTCGACGGCCGCGCCGATGTCGTCGGTGTGGATGTGGCAGTTCCAGATGCCGTCGCCACCGACGACGACGATCGAATCGCCGATACCGGCCCAGACGTCCTTGAACGCCGGGATGGTCGCGTCCGGAGCCTCGAGGAAATACATGACCTCGTAGCGCAGGTCGGCCACGCCCCGCTCGCCGTGTTCGCCAGCTTGGTCGCCACTGCGGGCGTGCACCCGATGCAGCTCGGCCGCCAATACGGGATCGACCTGGCCATCGTCGTCGTCCGGCTCGGGCAACGGCCGGCCGTCGACGACGGTCAGCGCCGCATCGAGCAACAGCAGCAAGCCGGTGCCCCCAGCATCGACGACACCCGCCTCGGCCAGAACCGGCAACAGTTCGGGCGTGCGAGCGAGGGCCTCGCCCCCTGCGGCTCGGGCTGCTTCGAGCACCCCGACCAGCGAGGCACCGGCTTCGGCGGCGACGGCGGCACCGGCCGAGGCCTCGCGCACCACGGTGAGGATCGTGCCCTCGACCGGCCGCATCACCGCGCCATAGGCCGCGTCGGAAGCGGCGACGAGGGCGGCGGCGACCGCGGGGCCGTCGGCCACGTCGGCATCGCGCACCCCGTCGGACAGTCCCCGCAGGATCTGCGACAGGATCACTCCTGAGTTGCCCCGGGCGCCCATCAGCGATCCGTGGCTGATGGCCTTGCAGGTCGCGGCCATATCGCTTTCGGCGCCGGCCAACTCGTCGACGACCGACGACAAGGTGAGCGCCATGTTGGTACCGGTGTCACCGTCGGGCACGGGGTAGACGTTGAGCCGGTTGATGATCGCCCGGTGCGCGGCCAGTGCATCGGCGTAGCCGGAGATGACGGCACGCAGGTCGTCGGCGGTGAAGGCGTCGAGAGTCGACATCGCCCAGGATCATAGAGGGTGCACGAACCCTGATTGTCGGCCCGTCCATCGGACCGCTACGCTCTCACCCCTGTTCCGTCCGTTCGAAGTTTGAGGTATTTCGTCATGGCAGCGGTCTGCGATGTGTGTGGTAAGCACCCGTCTTTTGGTATGGCGGTGAGCCACTCCCACCGGCGCACCAAGCGTCGTTGGAACCCCAACATCCAGCGCATCCGGGCCGTGGTCAACGGCTCGCCCAAGCGCGTCAACGCCTGCACCTCGTGCATCAAGGCCGGCAAGGTCACCAAGGCCGTCCACTAGGCGGGTTGGGTCACCTTCGTGCAAGGCGTCATCAAGTCCTACGACCCGGCCACCAAGCAGGGGGTCGTCATCCGCGACACCGATATGGCCGAGTACGACCTCACCTCCACCGCGCTCGAAGGATCGATCTTCCGCATGGTGCGTCAGGGTCAGCGGGTCGTCTTCGAACTCGACGGTGCCGGCTTGGCCACGCGGCTGCGCATGGGTTCCGAGGTCGACATGGGTACGCCGGGCTTCCCGGCGGCCAACCCCGGTGATTCACAGCACCCACAGGGCTGATCGCCAACCCCAACGGGCTAGGCGCAAACATGGTCGGGTAAGTAGGCTTTCGTTCTCCCCCCGTCGTCGACCCGGGTGTCGACGATCCCCAACAAACACGACAACGTCGTCGGAGGCCTCATGGGCGCGAAGACCAGCAATCAGCAGTTGCTCGACTGGGTCGAGGAGTGGGCCGCCGTGCTGCAGCCCGACGCCATCGAGTGGTGTGACGGATCGGTCGACGAGTACGACCGCCTGTGTCAGCTCCTGGTCGAGGGCGGCACCTTCCGCCGGCTCAATGACGAGCTGCGACCCAACAGCTACCTGGCCCTTTCCGATCCGGGCGACGTCGCCCGTGTCGAAGACCGCACCTTCATCTGCTGCGAGCACGAGATCGATGCCGGCCCCACCAACAACTGGCGCGACCCGGCCGAGATGAAGGCCGAGATGCTCGACCTTTACACCGGCGCCATGAAGGGCCGCACCCTCTATGTGGTGCCGTTCAGCATGGGCCCGCTCGGCTCACCCATCGCCCACATCGGCGTGCAGCTCACCGACTCGGCCTACGTCGTGGTCAACATGCGCACCATGACCCGCATGGGCCAGGGCGCCCTCAACGTGCTGGGTGACAACGGCGAGTTCGTACCCTGCCTCCACTCGGTTGGCATGCCGCTCGCCGATGGCCAGGCCGACGTGCCGTGGCCGTGCGACGCCGAGAACAAGTACATCATCCACTTCCCCGAGACCCGCGAGATCATGTCCTACGGCTCGGGCTACGGCGGCAACGCCCTGCTGGGCAAGAAGTGCTTCGCCCTACGCATCGCCTCGACGATGGCTCGTGACGACGGCTGGATGGCCGAGCACATGCTCATCCTCGGCATCACCTCGCCCGCCGGCGCCAAGAAGTACGTCGCCGCCGCCTTCCCGTCGGCCTGCGGCAAGACCAACATGGCCATGCTGATCCCGTCGCTGCCGGGCTGGACGGTCGAGACCGTGGGCGACGACATCGCCTGGATGAAGTTCGGCGCCGACGGCCGGCTCTACGCCATCAACCCCGAAGCCGGGTTCTTCGGCGTTGCGCCCGGCACGTCTGACAAGACCAACTACAACGCCATGCAGTCGATCAACGGCAATTCGATCTTCACCAACTGCGCCCTCACCGACGAGGGCGACGTCTGGTGGGAGGACATGACCGACGAGCCGCCAGCCCACCTGATCGACTGGAAGGGCCAGGACTGGACCCCCGAGTCAGGCACCCCAGCCGCTCATCCCAACGCCCGCTTCACCGCCCCGGCGTCGCAGTGTCCGTCGATCGCTCCAGAGTGGCAGGACCCAAACGGCGTGCCGATCTCGGCCATCCTCTTCGGTGGTCGCCGGGCCACCAACGTGCCGCTCGTGACCGAGTCGCTCGACTGGCAGCACGGCGTGTTCCTCGGTTCGATCATGTCGTCCGAGAAGACGGCCGCCGCCGCGGGCACCATCGGTGAGCTGCGTTTCGATCCATTCGCCATGCTGCCGTTCTGTGGATACAACATGGGCGACTACTTCACCCACTGGCTCGATATCGGCAAGGCCACCGACGCATCGAAGCTGCCCAAGCTGTTCTGGGTGAACTGGTTCCGCAAGGATGACGACGGCCACTTCATGTGGCCCGGCTTCGGCGACAACAGCCGGGTGCTCAAGTGGGTCATCGAGCGGGTCAACGGCGAGGGTGAATCGGTCGAGACCGCCATCGGCCGGGTGCCGACCCTCGACGCCATCGACCGGTCGGGTCTCGATCTCGACGACACGACCATGGCCAAGATCCTCGGGGTCGACCCCGAGGCGTGGCGAGCCGAGGTTCCTCAGATCGCCGCACATTTCGAGTTCATCGGTCAGCAGCTGCCGGCCGAGCTGCGCGACGAGCTGAACCAGCTCGAGAAGCGGCTCGCCAACTGACATGGCTGTCAGCGCCTACGTCCTGATCCAGACCGAGGTCGGCAAGGCCGCCCAGGTCGCCACCGCCGTCCGCGACATCGACGGTGTGGTCGCCGCCGACGATGTGACCGGCCCGTATGACGTCATCGCCCGCACCGAAGCGGCCACGATCGACGAGCTGGGCAAGATGGTGGTCAGCCGGGTCCAGATGATCGACGGCATCACCCGCACGCTGACCTGCCCCGTGGTCAACCTCTAGGTCTGGCCTACGAGCACAGCTCGGATGCCCAGTCCCATCAGAAACAGCCCACCGCCGCCGTAGAGCAGGTAGCGGTAGGGCTTCATCTGCTCGCGGTAGGCGTAGATGATGGCGACCGAGATGATGGCGACGAACCCGTAGAACATGTGGAACTGGGGCGCCTTGATCTTCTGGCCGGCGACCATGGCAACGCCCATCGCGACCTGCACGAAGATGGCCACCTCGACCACGATGGTGAACCACCACAGGGCGCGGGTGCGCAACCACGGGTACCAGTTGGCGCCGAGTGACCAGAGGCCGGCCAAACCGTTGCCCACGATCACGAACCACGCGAACGATCGGTGCAGTTCGAGCAGCAAGGGCGACGGATCTCAGGCGACAGTCGGGGCGAGCGGGCGGAACGCAATGTCGAGGAGACCGATCACACCGGGGCGGTGGATTCCCACTGAGCCCGAGCTTCAGCGTAGGCCTCAGCCGCAGCATCGACCAGATCGACGATTTCCTCTTCGTTGAAGCCGGCGAGGGCGCGGAACTTACGGGCGAGATGGATCGGGTTCTCTTCTTCCTCGCCGCGGAAGCCACCGAAGCTGAACAGCTTGTCGACCGTGCGTTGGAAGTCGAGCGCCGCCTGTCGCCGCTCGGGGTCATCGGCCGTGATGCGTCGCAGCCAGTCGGACCCCATCTTCACGTGGGTCACCTCGTCGGCCAGCATCCAGTCCTCGCAGAAGTACAGGACCGGATCGGTGGTGGCGTCGCCGAAGTCGCGCATGGTGTTGAACACGTCGATGGCCAAGCCCTCGAGCGCCCGGTTGACGCCGGCCAGCCGCAGGACCGCGTCGCGGTTGCAGGCCGCCTCGAACAGCAGGGTCTGCTCGGCGAACTCACCGATCTCGGTTCCCATGTGTTCGGACAACTTGACTGAGATCTCGACATGGCGAGCCTCGTCCCAACACTGACGAGCCATGTCGAGCTTCAGCTCGAACGGAATGGCGTCGCCCTCGGAGCCCAAGGGGAAGTCCCAGCAGGTGCGACCGGCACCCTCGAGCGCCTGGATCTCACCGACGAAGATGCCGTGCATGAGGGCACGAGCGGCGTCGGGCGCCTCGTAGTTGTCGGCCTTGAACCCACCGGTTCGCTTGTTGTCGTCGAGCGCGGCACCGTTACGGGGATCGAAGACCACGTCCTCGATGCGCATGCGCTCGAAACGCTCGTCTCGGGCCAACTCTTCGACGGGCATGTGACGCTTCATGCCTTGCTCCTTGCACGTAGGCGCTCGCTGCCCACGAACGAACGTGGCACCGAGACAATGGCTGATATCAATCGTAGCCGGATCGGCCGGTAGCGTGCGAAGGTGCGGCACAAGCGCTTTCCCATCACCTCGATGCTCGTCGCCGGACGCCAGGTGTCGCTGCGCTACGGCGATCTGCTGGTCGCCACCGACGACGGTTCTGATCAGATCGACTGGGAGTGCCTGGCCGCGTCGAACGACGAGCTGCAACTCGAACCGTCGTCCTACTCGCTCGAACTCGCGTCAGCGTTACGGGTCTTCACCGGCGACGCCATTCTGGTGCGCTCAGACGGGCTAGCCCACGTGTTCCGCGGCATCGGCCCCCTCGAGGGCTTGGCTCTCACCGAGCTCAACTGAGCGCCGTCAGTCGCTGGCGAGCGCGAGAAGCTTCTCGACGGTGCGCCAGTTCCGGGTCGTTGCCGGGCTGCGGAGCAGGGTCCGGCCGAGGACAACAGGGAGCTTGGCCCGGCCCATGCCATGGGGCAGGTGGAGATACACCTGACGACCGACCACCGAGAACTGCTCGGGGGCGAACGCGGCGTGATCGATCGCTTCAACCTCGGACGCCGCCGGTGCATCGGCGAGAAACGAGACGTGCAGGTGAGTGGGCTCGACGCCGGGATAGGGATTCTGGGCGACCACGTCGGCCCACGCCTCGGCCGTCCGCACGACCACCGCAACATCGAAGCCAGTGGCCTGCTCGATGCCGCGTTGCAGATCCTCGACCAGCGCCGCTTCCGAACGTGAGCCGTCGGCGAACACCACGTTGCCGCTCTGGATGTAGGTGCGCACGTCACCGCATCCCAGGGCGACGAACACCCCGGCCAGCTCGGCCATCCTGACCGAGCGATTGCCGCCCACGTTGATGCCCCGCAACAGGGCGATGGAGACGGTCATGGGCGGCGGCCGATCAGACCTGATCGAGGAACCGTCGCGCCTCACGCCGCGAGTGGAAGCGATGGAGGCGAAGGTGAGCGCTCTCGGGCCGGGCGAGACGCGCCGGGTACTCGGCGCGCTTGCGGTCGAACTGCGACCAGGCCCAACGGATCGGATGATCAGGGTTGAGCCAGGTGCGCATGCGCTCACGATTGCCGTTCCAGAGCTCACGACCAGTGATCAATCGGCTCACTGACCGGCTGATGACCTGGGCCATCACCACCACCTTGGGTGGATCGATCCGCACCACGTCGGTCGCCCGCTGCCACACCAGGGGACGAACGACCCCGTAGTTGCCGTCGCAGACCCACGAACCGCTGGTTGTTGCTTCGGACACCCGGGCCCGGAACTCGTCATCGGCCAACTCGCACCAACCGGGAAGGTGATAGATCGCGTCGAGTTCGACGAAGGGCGCTTCGATCCGCTCGGCCAGCCGCCGACTGAACGTTGTCTTGCCGGCTCCCGAGGAGCCGATGACCGAGAACCGCACGGCGCAGACCGTAGGTCGGCCGCGGGCCGCCGGCCGGGACCCAGCACCGACCGATCAGGCGACGATCAAAGTTCAGCGGCGAAGATCGCCGTCAGATCGGCCTCGGGACGAGCCCCGACGTGGCTGATGACCTCGGCCGCGGCCAGCGAACCCATGCGAGCACACCGCTCGAGGTCGTCACCCCGGGTGAGTCCGTACAGGAAACCGGCCGCGTAGAGATCACCGGCGCCGGTCGAGTCGACCACCTCGACCGGATGGGCGGCGACCTCGATCCGGTGTCCGTCCGAGGTCACGATGACCGAGCCCTGCTCACTGCGCGTCAGACACGCGATCTCGCAGTGACCGGCCACCGCAGCGGCGGCTTCGTCGAACGAATCGACCTGGTACAGCGAGCAGATCTCAGCCTCGTTGGCGAAGAGGATGTCGACGCGATGCTCGGCCAGCTCGAGGAACTCGGCCCGGTGGCGATCGACGCAGAACGAATCGGACAGCGTGAACGCAACCTTGCGTCCCGCGGCGCGGGCCGCATCCATGCCCTTGGCCAGCGCAGCTTGCGCCTCAGGTAGATCCCACAGGTAGCCCTCACAGAAGACGATCTCGGCACCGCCGACGAACGACTCATCGATGTCGGCGGGTGAGATCAGGCTCGACGCCCCCAGAAAAGTGTTCATGGTGCGCTGGGCATCGGTCGTCATCAGGATGAGGCACCGCGCCGTCGCCGGGCCGTCGGACGCCGGTGGCGATCGGAACTCGACGCCGGCGGCGCGGATGTCGTGGGCGAAGACCTCGCCCAACTCGTCGTCACGGACCCGACCGACGAAGCCGACCCGAGCACCGAGCGATGCCAGGCCCGCCGCGGTGTTGGCCGCCGAGCCGCCCGAGATCTCGATACCTGGTCCCATGGCGGCATAGATCTGATGAGCCGTCGGCTCATCGATCAGCTGCATCGACCCGCTGACCATGCCGTGCGCGTCGAGGAAGGCGTCGTCGGCGTGGGCGAGCACATCCACGATGGCGTTGCCGATGGCAATCACGTCGAAGCTCTGACCGGGCACGGGCGCCTCCTCGGGGGCTCACTCTGGGGAACGACGTTGCTAGCACAACGGGCACGGGGCTCGTGCATCCCGGGGGCCACAGCAGGTCAGTACGCTCGGTGCACCTCGACCCCAACCCGGAGCAACCCGTGCCCGACCCGATCTCCCCTGCCCCCATCGACTCGTCGGGCGCCGACGCCTACCGCCTGCCCCGCACGGTGGTGCCGACGCGCTACCACCTGGTCATCGAGCCTGATCTGGCGGCGTTCACCTTCGCCGGTTCGAGCGCCACCACCATCGACGTGCTCGAAGCAACCGACACCGTCGTCCTCAACGCCATCGAGCTCGCCATCTCGACCGCGTCGGTGGTGGGTCCTGACGGGACGACCGTCACGACCGACCGCATCGACCTCGATGAGCAGACCGAACGGGCGGCCCTGCACTTCAGCAGCCGGCTGGCACCCGGCCAGTACGTGCTGCACACCACCTTCACGGGCATCCTGAACGACCAGTTGCACGGCTTCTATCGGTCGACCTTCACTGACACCGACGGGGTCGACCAGGTCATCGCCACCACCCAGTTCGAGGCCACCGACGCCCGCCGGGCCTTTCCCTGCTGGGACGAACCCGACTTCAAGGCTGTGTTCGCCATCACCCTGGTGGTCGACGCCGACCTGACGGCGGTCTCGAACGCCGCCGAGATCAGTCGCACCCCGCTCGCCACCGAGACCGACAACGCCCAGCACGAGGTTCGCTTCGCCGACACCATGGTCATGTCGACCTATCTCGTGGCCTTCATCGTCGGACCCCTCGACATCACCGACCCGGTCGATGTCGACGGCACCCCGCTGCGCATCGTGTTCCCTCGTGGCAAGGGCCACCTCACCGACTTCGCGCTCGATGTCGGTGCCTTCTGCCTGCGGTTCTTCACCGACTATTTCGGGGTGCCCTATCCCGGCGACAAGGTCGACCTGGTGGCGGTGCCCGACTTCGCCTTCGGGGCCATGGAGAACCTCGGGTGCATCACGTTCCGCGAGGCCTTGGTGCTGGTCGATCCGGCCGAGGTCACCCAGCCCGAGCTGCAGCGGGTCACCGACGTGATCGCCCACGAACTGGCCCACATGTGGTTCGGCGACCTGGTCACCATGAAGTGGTGGAACGGCATCTGGCTGAACGAGGCCTTCGCCACCTTCATGGAGATGTTGGCGACCGACGCCTTCCGCCCCGAGTGGGACCGCTGGACTGACTTCGGGCTGTCGCGCACCATGGCGTTCGACACCGATGCCCTCGACACCACGCGACCCATCGAGTTCGACGTGGTGTCGCCCACCGAGGCCGAGGGCATGTTCGACGTGCTGACCTATGAGAAGGGTGCGGCCGTCGTTCGGATGCTCGAGCAGTACCTCGGCGCCAACCCCTTCCGTCAGGGCATCCGCCACTACATCCAGACCCACGCCTACGGCAACACCGAGACCACCGACCTGTGGGACGCCATCGAAAGCGTCACCGACGAACCGGTGCGGGCGATTATGGACAGCTGGATCTTCCAGGGCGGCTATCCGCTGGTGACGGTCGATCTGGTCAACGACGGCGAGATCCTGCGCTTCGGCCACGAGCGATTCAGCTATGCCGGCGACCTGGGCGAGGGCGATCCCGCCGCCATCAGCGTGCTCGACCACCAGCGTTGGCAGATCCCGCTGATCTTCAGCCAATCGGCCAACGACATCGTGACCTTCGAGAAGCTGCTGCTCGATGAGAACGGGCTCGACGTGGCCATGGTCGAACCGGTCGACTGGGTGCTGGCCAACACCGAGGCCACCGGCTTCTATCGCGTGGCCTACGCCCCCGGGCTGCGGGCCGCCCTCGTGGCCAAGGCCCAGACCGAGCTGTCTCCCATCGAGCGCTACGGGCTGGTCGACGATGCGTGGTCGGCGGTCCTGGCCGACCGCATGACCACGATCGACTTCCTGGCCATGATCCAGGCCTTCGGCGACGAGACCGACCTGTCGGTGTGGCAACGCATCGTCGGTACCCTCGGTTCGCTCGATCGGCTGGTCGACGGCGACGCCCGCTCGGCGCTGCAAAGCCACATCGATGCGCTCGTAAGGCCAGCGCTCACCGCCCTCGGGGTCGACCCCACCCCAGATGACACCGACCGCGACCGAGAGCTTCGGGGCTTGCTCATCGAGGCGCTCGGCGTGTTGGCCGACGATGACGCCACGCAGGTCCAAGCTCGTGCGGTGCTGTCGAGAGCCGACGATAGCGGGGCCGAGCCGGTCGATCCCAGCGTGCTGGCCGCGGCCATCACCATCGTCGCGTCGACGGGGGACGCATCCGATTTCGACGTCTTCCTCGACCGCATGAAGCGCGCCACGACGCCACAGGAAGAGCTGCGCTACCTCTACGCGCTGTGCAACTTCAGCGACGCTGAGCTGTTCGGGCGACTGCTCGAGATGACCCTGACCGACGACATCCGCACGCAGAACGCCCCGTATGTGCTCGCCCGGGCCATGGGCAACCGCGAGCAGGGCGCCGATGCGTGGGCCTTCGCCCGTGACCACTGGGATGACGTCAACGAGCGGTTCCCGAGCAACAGCATCGTGCGGATGCTGGCCGGCATCCGTTCGCTGTCGCAGCCCGACACCGCCAACGACATCTTCTCGTTCTTCGAGCAGCACGAGGTTCCGCAGGGTGACAAGCAACTCGCGCAGCACCTCGAGCGGCTCGAGGTGAGTGTGGCGCTGCGGGCTCGTGAAGCCGAGCTGTTGGCCCACCACCTGCAGCACTGACGTCGTGAACCGGTTCGGCCTCGGACATCATCGCGACCCCTGGGTCTTCGCCGTCGAGGACACCACCGTCCAACTCACGTGGGCCACGCTCGAGGCGCGGGTAGTTCGAGCGCGGGTCGGTCCGGTGACGGTCGCCATCGACCACGACGGCGGACCGGGGTCGGTCATCGTCGACGGACTGCCGGCCGGCTCACTGCTCGAGGTCGCCCTCGAACGGGCCGACGGCACCGTTGTCTGGCGCCGACCCGCGCACACAGTGGCGCCGCCCCCGGGGCCCGAGCTGTTTCGGTTCGCCACCCTCAGCGACATGCATCTGGGCGAGCGCCACTTCGGCTACCGCGGCACCATCGTCGAGCAGCCACGAGCTCTCGAGCCGTACTCGGTGCGGGCGACCCGTGCGGCCATCGCCGAGCTGTCGACGTGGGGAGCCCAGCTCTTGGTGATCAAGGGTGATGTCACCCTGTCGGGCCAAGCTGAGCAGTGGGAACAGTTCGGCGGGTTGCTCGCCTCGTTCGACGGCCCGGTGATGGCCACTCCCGGCAACCACGACGGCATCGAAGACGTCGAGCCGACAGGATGGCGCAAAGCCATCGAGTCAGCCCGCGCCTTTCCCGAACCGTCGACCGCGCTGACGCCGAGCGAGGGTCTGCGTCGGCTCGGCCTGGGCTCCACCGACCGGGTGCAGGTGCGCGACGAGCCCGGCATCCGGATCGTGCTGGTCGATACGACGGTTCCCCACCGGCGCAAGGGCCAGCTCGATGTCGCCGCCGACGAGTTGCTGGCGCCGATCGCCGACGCCGAAGGCGCAGTGTGGGTGGGGCTGCACCACCAGCTGATGACCACTCCCGTGCCCACCTATCTGCCGGTCGGCATCAGCCGCGACGAGTCGCGGCGCTTCCTCGACCGGGCCGTCGCGGCCAACCCCGATCTCTTCGTGACCTCGGGCCACACCCATCGCAATCGGCGGCGGGCCCATGGAACCGTGACGATCACCGAAGTCGGCTCGCCCAAGGATTTCCCCGGCGTGTGGGCTGGCTACGTGGTGCACGAAGGCGGCATCCGCCAAGTCGTACGCCGGGTCGCCGCGCCCGACGTACTGGCCTGGACCGACCGTTCGGCCGACGCCGCCCACGGCGTCTGGGGCGCGTGGTCGCCGGGCCAACTCGACGAGCGCTGTTTCACCCACACCTGGCCGACCAGCGGCCGCCCTAGAACCAGGCACGAGTGAGCCTCATGGGTGAGCGAGCGGAACGCCGCGCAGGGACGACGCGGCGCGACGCCCCTGGGTC
>JAYUBX010000574.1:0-4088 GCA_043740665.1 Candidatus Neomicrothrix sp. | reverse complement strand
CTACCTCGATTCGCCGGCCAGCCTGCCGGTGTTCTGCGACGTGGTCGACTACCGGATGCGGCTGGCCTTCCTCGACCCGCCCACCCACGCGATCCTGTTCGAGGGCCGCGGCATCGAGAGCATGGTGTCCACCCCCCGTTGGGACTCGGGGACCGAGGTCGCTTCCGGCATTGCCGGCGTCGGCTGACCCGAACAGGGTCGACCAGGGCGGCCGCGGCGCGAGCGCGTTGTTCTAGCGGTTGCCGACGTTGGTGGCCGGCGTCGCGTCGGACCCGTCGGACGTCGTGGGTCGCACCACCCGCAGCGTGGGAGCACCAGCCAGGCCGAGCCGTTCGATGACGGCCGGCAGGTCGGCCAAGGCCACCGGTCTGCTGTAGAAGTAACCCTGCGCCCGGTTGCATCCGAGCGCTTCGATGCGGCGGGCCTGGGCCGGTTCCTCGACCCCTTCGACCACGGTGGCGATGCCGAGCGAATCGGCGATGGCCACGACGGCGGCGATCAGGCTGGTGTTGGCGTCGTCGTCGCCGAGCCCGGTCACGAACGACCGGTCGATCTTGACCTCGTCGACCGGCAGCCGGTCCAGTGAGGCCAGCGACGAGTAGCCGGTCCCGAAGTCGTCGATCGAGATGCCCACGCCGTACGAGCGCAGCGATGCCAGCAGCGACGAGACCAGCGAGAGGTTCTCCATCACCATCGACTCGGTCAGCTCAAGGCGCAGCGCCGACGCCGACAGCCCGTTGCGAAGCAGCGATCGGGCCACGTGGTCGAGCAAACTGGCATCGCGCAGCTGACGCACCGACATGTTGACCGCCATGGTCAGCTCGGATCCGTACTCGACCTGACGTCGGATGGCGGCCAGATCGGTGCACGCCCGATCGAGCACCCAGACACCAATCTCGACGATGAGCCCGGTGTCCTCGGCGATGGGCACGAAGACCGACGGCTCGATCTCGCCGAGCGTGGGGTGGTTCCAGCGCAGCAGCGCCTCCATACCCACCACGCGCCCATCCAGCGTCTGCACCACGGGCTGATAGGCGAGCGAGAGCTCACCGCGATCGAGCGCATGGCGCAGGGCCCGTTCGAGCTCGAGGCGACGGGCGACCTTCTCGCGCATGGTGGCGTCGAAGACGGCGATGGCGTCGCCACCGGCGGCCTTGGCCCGATACATGGCGGTGTCGGCGTCACGGAACATCTCGCCGGCGTCGTCGCCCCGTCCCCCTGTGCGACGCATGGCGACACCGACGCTGGCGACCACGCTGATCTCGGCATCGGCCAACACGAAGGGGGCGGTCAAGGCCAGGCGAGTGCGCTCGGCCAGTTCGGATGCTTCGTCAAGGTTGGCGATGTCCGGGGCCACCACCACGAACTCGTCGCCACCGATGCGCCCGACCAGGTCACGGGGACGGCTGCTCTGCTCGAGCCGACGACCGACCGCCACCAGCAGTTCGTCGCCGATTCCGTGACCCAACGAGTCGTTGATGAGCTTGAACCGATCGAGATCGAGAAGGAGCAACACCACGCCCATGTGCCGCGCCGGGTCACCCATCAGCCGGGTGAGGTGGGTCTGCACGGCCGGCCGATTGGGTAGCCCGGTCAGCCCGTCGTGGTTGGCTTGGTGGTCGAGCCGCACCTCGGATCGGCCGTGCTCGCGCAACGCCCGAAACATCCGCCAGGCCGCCGCCCCGGTACACACGATCACGATGGCCGACAGGGCGAGCCGGTCGCCCGTTCCCCGCTCGGGGTGGCTCAAGGTGATGAGCGCAGGGACACACAACGCGATGGCCACGAACGTCATGCGACCTCGGTGCGGCACCGCGGTCACGGGAGCCGGCTGCGTCGATGGTCGGGCCACGTCCCGGATCGATGGATGCAGCAATGCCGCCATACCGGCCACGTAGGCCAGGCCGTAGGGCAGGTCGATCAGCTGCAGCGGCGGGTCGATCAGACCGAGATCGGCGAACATGTAGAACACGTCGCCGACCAGGATGCCGACGAGCGTGAACATGAGCAGGCGTAGCGCCAGCGGACTGGTCCGCCACGAACCGGTTCCGAACAGCATCCGCACACCGAGCGCCACCAGGAATACCGACATGGCCGGGTAGCAGGCCAACAGCAGCCGGGTCGACAGCGGCACGTGCTGCTGCGAGACCGCCGGATTGATCAGATAGACCCACGCCAACGTCAGGGCGGCCAGGCCGGCGATGGCGGCATCGAGAGTCGCATCGGGATCGCGGGTGCCACCCGGTTGGCGCAATCGCACCAAGCTCATCATCACCATGGCCAGCAGGCCGTACCCGGCCAGGCTGAGCACGTCGGGCAGCAGCGACCGACCCGGACCCAGGTTGCCGAGCGTGCCCATCGTGACCCGGGCCGCGGCGCCGGCCAGGAACAACATCAGGGCCGCGACCAGCAGGATCCACGGCCGCACCGGATCGGGCCGCCAGCGGTGGATGCCCCAGACGGCGGCGAACACGGCGGTGATCGACAGCACCAACAGCGTGATGTCCGAGTACGGGCCGAACACCCCGAAGGTGTGCACGACCAGGATCGTTGCTCCGACCGATCCGACCACGGTCACCGCAGTGGGCGCATCGGTGCCTTGCGGCTGGCCGATTGCTTCCGAATTCTCTGGCATCGCCTGCCCCTCGCACTGCTCGCCCTCGACTACGCCGTTCTGATACTTGATCGCTGGTTCGGGTGCTGATCGAGGTACGGCTGATCAGCTGAGAACACCGATTCTTGACCACGGAAGGCGCACTGTCGAGCGCGCAGTGCAGTGTTCATGGTCCTGTCACCTCCATTCGTGGCCGCCCCAGCACGCAGCGCAGTCTGGCGGCCCCGACGGGTCGACCCGCGGCACCGCACGGCGCACCTAACATCGGGCGTCATGGAGATCAGTCAGTTCCAGCGCCTGATGGGCGATCTGTACGGCCCCCAGGACACCGCCCGAGGCATCCCCGCCACCGTGGCCTGGCTGTGCGAAGAGGTCGGCGAACTGGCCCAGGCGGTACGCAAGGGCACGCCCGACCAGCAGCTGCACGAGTTGGGCGATGTGTTGGCCTGGGTGGCCTCGCTGGCCGACCAGCTCGGGCTGTCGCTCGATGACGCCGCCGCTCGCTACCGCGACGACCCGCCACCCTGAGACGGCGCGGGGCTCAGGCCCGTCGTTCGATCAGGGCCTCGGCGATCTGCACCGCGTTGAGGGCCGCACCCTTGCGCAGGTTGTCGCCCGACAGAAACAACGACAGGCCATGAGGCTGGGTGGGATCGATGCGGATGCGGCCGACGAAGGTGGGGTCGACGCCGGCCGCCATGAGCGGGGTGGGCACATCGGCCAGCTCGACACCCGGAGCCTTGATGAGGGCCCGACGAGCCTGCTCGGGGGTGATCGGCTGGGCGAAGCCAGCGCTGATCGACAACGAATGACCGGTGTAGACAGGCACCCGCACACACGTGACGGCCACCGCCAGATCGGGCAGTTCGAGGATCTTGCGGGTCTCGTTGCGCAGCTTCTGCTCTTCGTCGGTCTCGTGCAGACCGTCGTCGACCAGCGAGCCCGCCAACGGGATGACGTTGTAGGCGATGGTCGTCGGAAACTGGTGGGCCGGCGGAAAATCGACCGCCGTGCCCGACCTCGCCAACGACGGTGCACCATCACCGACCTTGCGCACCTGCTCGTCGAGCTCGGCGGTTCCGGCCAGCCCGGCGCCCGACACGGCTTGATAGGTGCTCACGACCAGCGTACGCAGCCCCGCTTCGAGGTCGAGCGGGCGCAGCACCGGCATGGCCACCATCGTCGTGCAGTTGGGATTGGCCACGATGTTGAGCGGCATGTCGTCGAGGGCGTGGGCGTTGACCTCGGCGACCACGAGGGGCACCTCGGGATTCATCCGCCACGCCGACGAGTTGTCGACCACAACTGCGCCGGTCGCCGCGACACGGGGAGCCAGCGCACGCGAGACCGTGGCGCCGGCCGAGAACAAGGCGATGTCGAGACCGTTGTAGTCGGCCGTCCCGGCGTCCTCGACCTCGATCTCGCCGTCACCCCACTTGAGGCGGCGACCCGCCGATCGACTGGACGCGAAAAG
>JAYUBX010000573.1:0-1600 GCA_043740665.1 Candidatus Neomicrothrix sp. | reverse complement strand
GGCCGGCGAGGCCCAGGCCGCGGCCGATGCGGCCCTCACCACCAACGCCAAGTTCTTCCAGGCGGCGACCGACTACAAGAAGCTCAGCGTGTTCGAGATCGGGGGCAAGCCGACTCGCTCGGAGTACTGCCCCAACGAGGGGCACCCCCACAACCTGATCCCCGACGATGTGATCTGTCGCACCCAGTACAAGCTCGACAAGCTGATCAACTACAAGCACCCCACTCACTACGCGGTGGTGCAGGTGCAACAGGTGATCCCGCAGGCGACCCAACCCGGAGCGGCGCCGCCGATCCTGATCGTCGACCCGTCGAAGCCGATCGTTTCGGTGGTGCTGGTCCGCGATCTCGGCAACGTCCGCCTGCTGCCGGGCACCTACTTCGTTATCTGCTTCTCGTTGTTCATCGTGTTCGCGGTGATCCTGCACTACCGGGACAAGACCCTGCGCAAGAACCTGGCCGACGCTGACGCGGCCGCCGTGGGGGTCTGATCCGATGGCTCAGTACCTGCCGATCCTCGTGATGCTGGTGCTGGCGGTCGTGTTCGCGGCGCTCAGTCGTGTCGCCTCGAAGCTGCTCGGTCCCCGGAACCCCACCGTGGCCAAGTACGAGCCCTACGAGTGCGGCATCGTGCCCGACCGTGACCCGCCGCAGCGATTTCCGGTCAAGTTCTTCCTGGTCGCCATGATCTTCATCGTCTTCGACATCGAGATCATCTTCCTGTTCCCCTGGGCCATCGTGTACCGCTCGCTGGGACCCTTCGGCATCTTCGCGGTGCTCATCTTCGCCGCCGCCGTCTTCGAGTCGTTTGTCTACCTGATCAGCAACGGGGCCCTCGACTGGGGTCCGGTCAAGCAGCTGCGTCGCAACGATGTGGTCTCGCCGGGCCGCACCACGGCCAGCACGGTACGGCGCGTCGGTCTCGAGGGCCGACCGGTCGAGCCCGCCGGTACGGTTCCCCGTAAGGCCGCCTGATGGCGACCGAAGGCGGCTTCCTCGATCAGGGCCTCGAGGGGCTCGATCACAACTTCCTCACGGGCACGCTCGAAGAGCTGGTCAAGTGGGCCCGTAGCCGCAGCGTGATGCCGGCGACGTTCGGCTTGGCGTGCTGCGCCATCGAGATGATGGCGGCTGGTGGGCCCCACTACGACCTGGCTCGGTACGGCATGGAGGTCTTCCGGGCGTCGCCCCGACAGGCCGACCTCATGATCGTCGCCGGCCGGGTGTCACAGAAGATGGCTCCGGTGCTACGTCAGATCTACGACCAGATGATGGAGCCCAAGTGGGTGATCTCGATGGGTGTCTGCGCCTCGAGCGGCGGCATGTTCAACAACTACGCCATCGTGCAGGGCGTCGACCAGATCGTGCCGGTCGACGTGTACGCCCCGGGCTGCCCGCCCGGACCCCAGACCTTGATGCACGCCATCTTGACCCTGCACCAGCAGATCCGTGACGGTCACCTGACCCGGCGGCCCGGCGAAGGAGCCGGCCTGGTGATCGAGCAGCGTGACGGCCAGCCCGACAACGGGGCGCGCTCGCCCCTGAGCGTCCCGGTCAGCTTCTCGGCGTCACGCGCCGCCGAGTCCTCCGGCGCCCGCTGA
>JAYUBX010000572.1:0-2437 GCA_043740665.1 Candidatus Neomicrothrix sp. | reverse complement strand
ACCCGTCGATCAGGCGGAGCCGCGGGGCGAGGGGAGCAGGATGAGTGACCAGCAGCAACCGGACGCCGACCGCGCCGGTCGACTCGGCCGCCGCCGAGGCCGATCAGGCGGCACCACCGATCGCGAACCGCCGTCGCCCGGGGCAACCGATCCGCTGACCGGACTGCCCACCCGAGCCATCCTGCACGACTGGATCTCGGCGGCAGCCAACGCCAGCCGACCGTCGAGTTCGCACTGGGTCCTGGCCTTCATCGACCTCGATTCGCTGCGGGACGTGAACGACAGCTTCGGACCCGACGCCGGCGATTGGATTCTCGGCGAGGTCGCCCGGCGGCTGACCGCCCTCGAGATCCCCGGCAATCGCATCTTGCGCTACGGCGGTGCCGAGTTCGCAGTGGTGTTCGAAGCCATCACCCGAGTCGATGCCGGCGACGAACTGGCCCACGCGTTGCTCGATCAGGTCACTGCGCCGTTCCAACTCGGTCCCGATGCCGTGACTGTGGCCTGTCACGTCGGTCTCGCCATCGGCGGCGACGCCGCCGGTGGGCCGACCGAACTGGTCCGCGATGCGCACCAGGCGCTGGTCCACGCCCGCGATCTGGGTCCGAGCAGCTACGTGACCCACGACGAGTCCCGACGCGGTCGCTACTCGAACCGCATCGACGAGGCCCGGCTGCACGCCGCGTTCGAACAGGACGAGTTCCTGCTGCACTACCAACCCATCGTCCGCACCGGGTCTGGTGATCTCATCGGGGTCGAAGCGCTGCTGCGGTGGCAGGCCCCCGGGGCCACCAACACCGGCTTGCTGTTTCCCCACGACTTCCTGCCCTTGCTCGAGAAGTCCGGGCTGATCGTGCCGGTCGGTCAGTGGGTCATCGAGAACACCTGCCGCCAGGCCATCGAGTGGGTCCGCGCGCACCTCGAGGCACCCCCGCTCTTCGTCACGTGCAACCTGGGTGCCCGTCAGCTGGCCATGCCCGACTTCGCCGACACCGTGCTGGCGGCCCTCGAGACCACGGGCCTGCCCGCTGGCAACCTCTGTCTCGACATCACCGAGGACACCCTGCGCTACAACGGTTCGGGGACCTGGTCGGCGCTGCGACGGCTGAAGGAAGCGGGGGTCAAGCTGGGCCTTGACGATTTCGGCACCGGCGCGGCGACCCTGACCGCTCTCCGCGATCTGAAGCTCGACATCATCCGACTCGATCGGGTCTTCATCGCCGACTTGGTGATGAGCCGTGAAGACCAGGCCATCGTGCGCCACGTGACCAACCTCGCCCATGATCTGCACATGGTCAGCGTCGTCGAAGGCATCGAGACCGAGGAGCAGGCCGCCCTGCTCACCGCCCTCGGCGTCGACCTCGCTCAGGGCTTCTACTACGGACGCCCCGAACCGGCTGATCGCATCGATGCCCTGCTCGGTCTCGTCGCTCCCTGACCTGCCGTTTCGGCGCTGATTTGTTTCGCTGAGCGATACAAATAGGGGGTCAAAAATCGAGATCTCGACGACCACCTAGCCTCATCCTCGTGTCCGGGACCGAGGTCGTCATCGTGGGTGCCGGCCCGGCCGGTTGCGCCGCCGCCATCACCCTGGCTCGTCAGGGACGACTGGTCGTCGTCATCGACAAGGCCCGATTCCCGCGGGACAAGTTCTGCGGCGACGGCCTCACCGTTGGCGCCCTTCGGCTGCTCGAGCAACTCGGGCTCGACCCCGCCACCGTCCCGTCGTGGCGGCCGGTCTCCGACGTGTGCATCCACACCCCGCGGGGCCGTGACGTCCGCTTTCCGCTGCCCGCCGGTCCGGGCACGTTCGGGGCAGTGGCCCGCCGCCGCGAGCTCGACGCCGCCCTCGTCACCCCGGCCCGGCAGGCCGGCGCCCAGGTGTTCGAAGGCCACACCCTCACTGACGCCCACCAGACAACCGACGGCGTCGTGCTCGACATCGATGGGCCCGACGGCCACCAGCAGATCGATGCGTCATTCGCGGTCGGCGCCGACGCCATGTGGTCGCCGCTGCGACGACGGCTGGGACTCGACGCTCCCGGCTACCGCGGTGACCGGCACGCGTTCCGCCAGTACGCCCGGCACGTGTCGCCGGCAGCCGCGACCGACCTGTGGAGCCCATTCGAACGCGACCTGCTGCCGGGATACTTCTGGTCGTTCCCGGTCGGTGACGGCGACGCCAACATCGGCTTCGGCATCGTGCGGGGCTAGGGGATCACGCCACACGACATGAAGACCCGGTGGCCCGAGTTGCTGGCCCGGCCGGCGGTCCGGGCGCTGCTCGGTCCCGACGTCGAGCTCGAAGCCACCCATCGAGCCTGGCCGATCCCCGCCCGCATCGACGACGTCGTCCTCACCGACGGCCGAGTGCTGTTCGTGGGCGACGCGGCCGCCTCCGCTGACCAGATGACCGGCGAGGGCATCGGTCAAGCCC
>JAYUBX010000571.1:0-4037 GCA_043740665.1 Candidatus Neomicrothrix sp. | reverse complement strand
GCGCTGGCGCGCAGCTCGAGCGCCCCGGCGGTGCCCAGTACCACGGTGACGTTTTCACCTTCGTGCAGGCTGCCGGTGTCGACGCTGGCCTTGCCGTCGAGGGTGCCGGTCACCCGTTGGTCCTGACCATTGGCGTTGGTGATGGTCACGACCGCGCCCACGTTGAGCGTGATGGGGTCGGAGCGGTTCGAGTCGGACGCCACGACCAGTTCGCCCCGGTCGTCGACCGCGATCTCGGCCTTCGGGGTGAAGTTCACGCTGGCGACGCTCGGGGTGGCGGCCACGTCGCCGCGGCAGCCGGTCACCGTCAGCAGTGCCGCCGCGGTGATCAGCGCGCTCAGGGCGAGAGTGGGCAGCAGTCGATGCATCGTGGCCGAGTCTCGCAGATGTGCCACGCTGCGGCGATGCACGAGTGGGGACCGGAGCGCGCCGATGACCTGGCCGCTCTGTGTCTGGCGGCCATGGCGTCCGAAACGCTCTCGGCCGACGAACTGCTGGCCTGCTGTTGGGATGACCCTGGCGTCGTGCTGGCGACCGACGACGGCATGGGGGCGGTGTCGGCGGTCGTGCGTCGATGGGGCGACTTCACGGTCGGCTACCTGAAGCTGGTCGCCGTGCACCCGGGGGCTCGACGCTCGGGCCTGGGCCGGGCGCTGTTGGCCGCGGCGGAGGACTGGGCCTGGCAGCAGGGCGCGTCGGAGTTCCATCTGGGGGGCTCGGCGCCGTTCTATCTCTGGCCCGGTGTCGATGTGCGAGCGTTGGGCATGCTGTGCCTGGCCGAGGCGGCGGGGTACGAGCCGACCGGGGCGGCGCTGAACATGTCGGTCCCGACCACCTTTCGGGCGGCGGCGTCGGGCTGGCTCGAGGTGCGGCGGGTGCTCGGCGAGGCCGAGGTCGCGGCCGTCGAGGCGTTGGTCAACCCGGTCTGGCCCGAATGGCTGGCCGAGACCCGACGGGCGATCGAGCAGGGAACGTGCCTCGCCACCTTCGATGCGGATGGCAGCGCCACCGGCTTCGCCTGTCATTCGGTGAACCGGGCGGCCTGGTTCGGCCCGACCGGCACCCATCCCGATCATCGTCACCAGGGCACCGGGTTGGCCCTGCTGGGCGCGGTGGCCAAGGACCTGATGGTCGCCGGCTATCCCGACACCGAGATCTGCTGGATCGGGCCGGTCGGCTTCTACGCGGCGGCCGGCGGAGCCGTGTCGCGCACGTTTCGGACCCTGCGCAAGCGCCGACCCTCAGACACCTGAGCGTTGCAGGGCGCGCAACTCGCGGTAGCCGATCAGCTTGACCCCGGACCGATCGATCCGGGCACGGAGCGAGGCATCGTGCACCAGCAGGTGCAGGTCGTCGACCCGGTTGGCCCAGTCGGGAGCGAGCGACCGCAGTTCGGGCGTATCAGCAGCCGGGTGCAGGTAGACCTCGGTGACACCGGGGCGCAGGTCGAACAGCACCTTCTCGATGGCGCGACGGCTGCCCACCCCGTTGGCCACTGTGACGAAGTGGTCGGGAAAGACGACGCCTTCTTCGGCGGCCAGGGTGCGGAACGGAAAACCGACCAGTCGTTCGGTTGACTGGCCCGACAGGCGCAGAGGCAGGCCGAACTCGACGGCGAGCTCGAGGTACACGTCGAAGAACTCGGGTCGCAACTGCAGGGTGCCCATATGGCTGTCGAGGTGGCTGACATCGAAGCCCCACAGAATCGCCCGTTCGATCTGGGCTCGCAGCTCACGCCGGACTTCGTCGAGGTCGGCGTGGTCCCACACATCGGTGGTGGTGCGGGGAAAGCCACCGTCACCGTCGAGCAGCGACGGCGCGTGGGTGATGGGACCCCAGCGATAGAGGTCCCACTCGGCGTTCAGGGTGAGGTGCACGCCGACGTCCTCGCCCAGATACTGCGCCGAGGCTTCGCGGGCCCAGGGGCACGGCACCATCAAGGTGGCGCTGGTGGCCACGCCGGTGCGCAGGCTCTCGTAGACGCCCGCGTTGGCGGCGTGGCACATGCCGAGGTCGTCACCGTTGATGATGAGCAGCCGCTCGTCGGGGCCGTAGCCGAGCCGTTCTGCGATTGTGGTCACCCCCCGACGCTACCGCCTGCTCCTCCGGACGAATCGGCCGGCACCCCGGGTCCGCCGCACTGGCCCCACAGACCGGCCTGGCGCGAGCGGGCATCGTCGACCGCCGAGCTGAGCTCACCGACATGGGCCACGTTCGGCTCATAGGTCAGCAGCGACGCGAACCCGTCGCGGGCCAGCTCGAGGTTCACGAACAGGTCATCGCTCGACCGGTAGACGTAGGCGAGCAGTCGGCCGTACTGGTCACGCTCCTCGACGTCTCGTTCGAGTCGTACTTCGGTGCCGGGAGCCAACAGATCGGTGGTGTGGGCCGACGCCTCGTGCCCGTAGCACTGCACCGGCTTGGTCGGGCTCTTGGTTTCGGGGGTGTCGATGCCCAGCAGACGGATCTTCTCGGACTGCCCGCCCAGGTCGACGACGATGGTGTCGCCATCGACCACCCGGGTGACGCGCGCCAGCCCGACGCCCAGACTGGTGCCGGTGGACGAGCCGGCGTGGCGGATACCACAGCCGGCCAGGCTGGTGATGACGATCGTGCCGAGGATGGCGAGGACAAGACGGATGATCGGTCTCGACGTCATGTCGAGCACCTCCGGTGAACGCGGGACGGGATCGGCGGCGACGAGCCGCAAGGTGGGCCCGGCCCACGCCGGCACGGATGGGGCGCTAGATCCGTTCGATGAGGGTGCCGGTGCCGAGCCCGCCACCACAGCACATGGTGACGAGGGCGAACTGCTGGTCGGCCCGGTGCAGCTCGTGCACAGCCTTGGTGGTGAGCACGGCGCCGGTCGCCCCCAGCGGATGGCCCAGGGCGATGGCCCCACCGTTGGGGTTGACGCCATCGAGGTCGGCGCCGAGCTCACGTTGCCAGGCCAGCACCACTGACGCAAAGGCCTCGTTGATCTCGGTGATGTCGATGTCGCCGATGGTCAGGTGGTTGCGGGCCAGCAGGTGCTGGGTCGCATCGATGGGGCCGGTGAGCATGAGCACCGGGTCGACGCCGATCAGGCAGGTATCGACGATGCGGGCCAGGGGAGTGAGGCCAAGCTGCTCGGCCTTCTCGCGGGTCATGAGCAGCACGGCAGCGGCACCGTCGGAGATCTGCGACGAGTTGCCGGCGGTGTGCACGCCGTTCTCGCGCCCGACCGGCTTGAGGTTGCCCAGGACCTCGAGGCTGGTGTCGCGCAGGCCTTCGTCACGGGCCACGTGGTGGGTGGTGCCGGTGGGCTTGCGGTCGTCGTCGAGGTCAGGCGCATCGACCTCGACGATCTGGGTGGCGAAGCGGTCCTCGGCCCACGCCTGGGCGGCGAGCTGCTGGGACCGCAGGCCGAAGGCGTCGGCATCGGCCCGGCTGATGCCCCACTTGTCGGCGATGCGCTCGGCCCCTTCGAACTGGCTGGTGAACTCGTACTGGCCGAAGTAGCTCTTCGGGATGGCGTTGCCGAAGCCCATGCCGCGAGCGCCGTTCGAACCGATCGGCACCTGGCTCATGTCTTCGACGCCACACGCAATGGCCACGTCGACCACGCCGGCGGCGATCAGGCTGGTGGCCAGGTTGGTGGCCTGCTGCGACGAGCCGCACTGGGTGTCGACAGTGGTGGCCGCCACCTGCAGCGGCAGGCCGGCGGTCAGCCACGCGGTGCGGGCGATGTTGAACGACTGCATGCCGATCTGGCTGACGCAGCCGCCGACGACCTGGCCGACCTCGAGCGGGTCGATGCCCGACCGTTCGATGACCGCTTTCAGCGGATTGGCCAGCAGGTCAGCCGAGTGGATGGTGGACAGACCGCCGTTGCGACGCCCCACGGGCGTGCGGACGGCCTCGACGATGACGACTTCGCGTTCACTCATGGCACGAGCCTAGGCCGCTACTTGACCGGGCGGTCAAGCAGCCGAGGCGTGGCTGTCGTCGTGCCCGTCGTGGCGCTGGCGGACCGCGGTACGCAGCGCGGCTCGGGC
>JAYUBX010000570.1:0-3005 GCA_043740665.1 Candidatus Neomicrothrix sp. | reverse complement strand
TCTTGTTGGTGCAGGGCGCCAACCCGGCGGTGATGAACCCGGCCCAGGCCAAGGTGTTGGCCGGGCTGGCTCGAGACGATCTGTTCACGGTGGTGCACGATCAGGTGCTCACCGACACGGCGAGGTACGCCGATGTCGTGCTGCCGGCCACGACGCACTTCGAGGCGCGCGACGTCATCGTGCCGTACGGGGCGTTCGTGGCTCAGGCGGTCGAGCCGGTCATCGACCGGGTGGGCGAGAGCCGCCCCAACGACGAGGTCAACGCTGGTCTGGCTGCTCGGTTGGGGTTGCCGGCCGCCCCCGGCGAGGCGTTCGATCCATCGCCCGAGCGGTTGCTGGCGCTCACCCTGCCGGGCGGTGTGCCTCACGACGTGGTCACCCGGTCGGCGGGTTCGGTCGTGCAGTTTCGCGACACCTGGCCTGATCATCCCGACCGGCGCGCCCGGCTGCTGGCCAGCGAACGTACCCAGGGCGAAGGCGTCACCGCGCTGCCTCAGTACGTCGAGCTCGAATCCGACCTGCCACTCACCTTGGTCACCCCCGCCACGGCCAAGACCATCAACTCGATCTTCGGTGAGACCGACCCGCCCGCGGTGGTGGTGCACCTGCATCCCGATGACGCCGACGCCCGACAGCTCGTCGACGGCCAGGATGTCCGCGTCACCGACGGCGCGTCCGACGTGTTCGTCACCCTGAAGGTCGATGCCGATCTGCGACCGGGCGTGGCGTCGATGCCCAAGGGTCTGTGGCGGGCCAGCGTCGGTGGGGGGTTCACCGCCAATGCCTTCGCCCCGGACACGCTGAACGATCTGGCCGGCGGCGCCTGTTTCAACGACGCCCGCGTCGACGTTCTCCCGATCTCAACCTGACCCGCGATCTGACTCGCGATCTGACTACCGATCTGAACGGCGTATCAGCCCCGGTGCGTGTCCGAGCGGCGATGGGCGCCCGTTTCGGTCACCCGTCGCCGGACCGTCGGAGTACCATCAGACCCGCCATTCACCCTCGAGAGGACCCCCGCCGCGTTGAGCGAGTTGCGCCGATTCGCCCTCGAGGAGGGAAGCGACCTGATCAATCTGGTCGCCGGCCTCGAGCAGCGGGCGCCGTTCGAACGCGACCCTGACCGCCTGATCGAGCGCACTATCTACGACACCTTCGACGGGCGGCTGCACGCGGAACGCAGCGTGCTCGGGCACGAGCGGGTCGTCGGCGGTCCCAAGCCTCGCAAGGGGACGGCTCCGGTCGCGCCGTGGTTGGTCTGGCGTTCGGCCGATACCGGCGACGTGCTGGGCCGGTTGGCGATCGACCAGGTACCGACCTTCGTGTGGGATCTGCCGGCGGCGCCGACCACCGATCGACTGGCCGCAATCGTCGAGATGCGCGCGTTGACGCCGCGGGTGACGATCCGCAGCGAGCAGGTCACGCTGCGGCTGCTCGACGATGAGGGCAAGACCGAGGCGAGGGTGGTGATCGAGCGGGCCACGGTCCTGTCGTCAGATCTTGAGCCAGTCGTCGATCCGGGTGTCGAGCCAGTCGAGCCGCGGGACCCGATCGAGCTGCCGCCCATGGTCGAGGTCGTTCCGGTGCGGGGCTATCCCCGCGCCGCCGAGCGGATGACCGGTCTGCTCGCCGCCCAGGTCGTGCTGCGCCCGGTCGCGGTCGACCTGGTCGATGCCGCGCTGGCCGCCGCCGGTTTGAAGCCGGGGGGCTACAGCTCGAAGCTCAAGCTCCGGCTCGATCCAGCGTCGAACGCGCTCGAGGTCGTGGTCGCCGTCCTCGACGTGCTGCTGGCGACCATGGCCGCCAACGAGCTGGGTACCCGGGGCGACGTCGACTCTGAATTTCTGCACGACTATCGGGTGGCGGTGCGCCGAACCCGTTCGGTGTTGAGCATGGCCAAGGAGGTGATCCCGCCCCCGACGCTCGAACAGTTGCGGGCCGACTTCAAGTGGCTGGGCGACATCACGACCCCGACGCGCGACTTCGACGTCTACCTGCTGACCTACCCCGACTTCGAGGCGTCGCTGCCCGAATCGGTTCGGCCCGATCTGGGCCCCCTGCGATCGTTCCTGGCCGACCACCAGCGTTTGGCTCACGCCCAGCTGGTGGCTGATCTCGACTCGCCCCGGTACGCGGCGCTCATTGATCGCTACCGCTCATGGCTGGCGGCACCGGCATTTGCTCTGGGGGCCACTGACCCCGAGGTGGTGCCCGATGCCGGCCGGCCGGCGGCCGAGTTCGCCGCGTCGCGCACGTGGAAGGCCTATCGGGGTCTGGTCAAGGACGGCCGCCGCGTCGACCCCGAATCGCCGGCCGAAGCCCTGCACGACCTGCGGAAGGATGCCAAGAAGCTGCGGTACGCGCTCGAGTGCTTCGGCAGCTTGTTTCCGGCCGACGAGATTGCTCCGCTGGTGAAGGAGCTCAAGGGCGTGCAGGACGTGCTCGGCGAGTTCCAGGACTGCGAGGTGCAGAAGGGTTCGTTGCGGGGCTACGGCCAGGCGCTGGTCGCCGAGGTCGGTCCGTCGTCAGCGCCCACGCTCATGGCCATGGGCTACCTGATCGAGCAGCTCGACGAGCGCGAGCGTGTGGCCCGCGACCAGTTCGCCGAGCGGTTCGAGCACTTCGACAGCCATCACCAGCGACACCAGTTCCATCACCTGTTCGCCCCGTCACCCGAGGAGTCTCCGTCATGATGCGCGACCCGAGTGGGGGCCGATGAAGGTCTTCGCCACCTACACCATCAAGGGCGGCGTCGGGAAGACGGCGACAGCGGTCAACCTGGCCTATCTGGCGGCGTCGGCGGGTGCTCGCACGCTGGTGTGGGACCTCGACCCGCAGGGTGCCGCCAGCTTCTACTTTCGGGTGAAGCCCAAGGTGAAGGGCGGCAGTGAGGCGCTGATCACGGGGCGTCGAGCCCTCGATCGGGCCATCAAGGGCACCGACTTCGACAACCTCGATCTGCTGCCGGCCGATTTCTCGTATCGCAACATGGACCTCGAACTGGG
>JAYUBX010000569.1:0-3132 GCA_043740665.1 Candidatus Neomicrothrix sp. | reverse complement strand
CGACGGTTCGAAGACCTCGGCCGGTTCGTCGGCGCCGACGGCATCGCCGACCCGACTGGTGCACTCGGGCCGTTCGTTCAGGCCCGACGGACCTCGCCGTTGGCGTAGACGGCGTCGTCGGCCAGAACCGAGGTGTCGCCTTCGAGCAGGTACCCGCGAGAGCGCACCGTCTTGATGGCCAGACCGACCGGGGCGACGCGGCGGCGAAGTCGCAGCACATGGACATCGAGGGCGTTGCGACCTGGCGCGCCCTTGGGCCACCCGCTGCGTGACAACTGGTCCCGGCTCACCACGGCTCCGAACCGTTCGATGAGCGCCGACATCAGGCGGGCTTCGACCGGCGGCAACGAAACCCACCCGCCTCGGCGGCGCAACAGACCGTCGTGGTCGAGCTCGGGCAGGTCGGCCCGGCCGGTGCCGTAGCGCAGCGCCAGGCTGTCGACTCGTGCCCGCACGTCGGCCTCGTCGGCCGGCACCCGCACCCAGTCCTCGAACGGGTCAACGCAGGCCGGCGCGGGCACGCCCCCCTCGACCAACAGCAGGCGGAGTTTGCCCTCGTGTTCGAGTCGCTCACGCCGCCCCTCTTCGAATGGCCAACGGAGGAGCACGACATCCATCGGTCAGACGCTAAAGAACCAACGTTTCGCTACTGTTTCCCCACGGTGAACTGTGGCCCGCCGATCGAAAGGGCTGCGAGTCCGTCGATGAAGCACGACGCCCAGCCCGCCGAGCCGGCCACGGACGACCTAGGCTCGCCCCATGGCCAACCGAAGGGATCGCCTCGACCAGATCGCCCGAATTCCGCTGTTCAGCGCCTGCTCGCAACGCGAGCTGGCACGAGTGGCCAAGGCGATCGACGAGATCACCGTCGAAGCCGGGCGGGTGCTGGTCGAACAGGGCCGGGCCGGACACGAGTGCTACGTCATCGTCACCGGTGAAGCATCGGTCGAGCGTGACGCCAACACCATCGCCACGCTGGGCCCAGGCGACACTGTCGGCGAGCTGGCGGTGCTCGACGGCGGCCCTCGCACCGCGACGGTCACGGCCATCACCGACCTCGACCTGTTAGTTCTCGGCCAGCGCGAGTTCGCTGCCCTGGTGAGCGAGGTGCCCAGCCTCAGCCACAAGATCCTGGTGAACCTGGCCCGGCGAGTACGTGAGCTCGACGAGCGCGTCTACGGCTGACCTCGCCCAGTTCCGTTTCGCCTCGGATCGGCGACTACCTTCGGAGCTTGTATGAACGGCACGCGCGGCAACGCAACCAAGCTCGTCCTCGGATTCGGCATCGCCTTCGCCATCGTCACCGTCTTGTCGGGGATATCCGGCTGGGTGTTCGAGAAGTCACAGGTCGACCCCTCACCGGTCACCCGTGAGGTGTTCGAGGGGGTGCCGACCTCGCTCATCACGATCTTCTACATCGTGGTGCCGATGCTGCTCATCTACGGGGCGGTGCTGTTCAGTCAGCGCACCCGCAACTGGGAGCGCGGCAAGCCCGACGACCGGTCGACCACCAAGAAGAACGTCAAGCGGCGACTGAAGGACTTTCGCGCCGGGGCCTACATGCAGACCCTGCTGCGTGATCCGGCGGCCGGCATCATGCACTCGCTCATCTACTTCAGCTTCCTGATCCTGCTGGGCGTCACGACCGTCCTCGAGATCAACCACCAGTTGCCCACCAGCCTGAAGTTTCTCAATGGCGGCGTCTACGAGGGCTACTCGCTGATCGGCGACCTGGCCGGACTCACCTTCCTCATCGGCGTGGTGTGGGCGATCTTCCGGCGCTACGTCCAGCGCCCGTACCGCATCCGCATCAAGACCAAGCCCGAGCACGCGGTGATCTTGATCGTGTTCCTGAGCTTCGGTGTCACCGGGTTCCTGACCGAGGCCTACCGCATCGCCATGGTCGGCCGGCCGTCGTTCGAGAAGTGGTCGATCATCGGCTACCCACTGTCGTACCTGATTCGCAACACGTCACACCTCGAAGGTGCCCACCAGTTCTGGTGGATCGTGCACGTCGTCACCTTCTTCGTCTTCCTGGCGATCCTGTCGACGACCATGCTGCGCCACATGTTCACGTCACCGCTGAACATGTACCTGAAGGATCGTGAGCGACCCAAGGGCGCCATGAAGCCGATGCCCAACCTGATGGAGACCGAGCTCGAGAGCTTTGGCGCTTCGAGCATCGAGGACTTCACCTGGAAGCAGTTGCTCGATACTGACGCTTGCACCATGTGCGGCCGGTGCACCAGCGTGTGCCCGGCGCACGCCACCGGCAAGCCGCTCGATCCCCGCGAGATCGTACTCAAGACCGGCGAGGTCATGGCCCGTACCGGCACCCCCCAGGTGTCGACCCCGATCGGCCTCGACGGCGACATCGTGATCGCCGCCAACACCGTCTTCGACCGGATCAGTCCCGACGAAGTCTGGGCCTGCACCACCTGCAAGGCGTGCGACGAGATCTGCCCGGTCAACATCGAGATCCTCGACAAGATCCTCGACATGCGGCGCTACCTGTCGCTCATGGAGTCGAACTTCCCCACCGAGCTGGGCAACGCCTACCGGTCGATGGAAAACACCGGCAACCCGTGGGGCATGAGCCAGGCCGATCGGGCCGAGTGGGCCACCAAGCTCGAGGGCATCGACGTCATCGACGGCACCGACCCGTTCGAAGCCGATTACCTCTACTGGGTCGGCTGCGCCGGATCGTTCGACGACAAGAACAAGAAGGTCAGTACGGCCATGGCCAAGCTGATGCAGCGCGCCGGCATCTCGTTCGCCATCCTCGGCCCGTCCGAGATGTGCACCGGCGACCCCGCCCGCCGCTCGGGCAACGAGTACATCTTCCAGATGCTCGCCATGCAGAACATCGAGACGCTCAACGGCATGGGCGTCAAGAAGATCGTCACCCAGTGCCCGCATTGCTTCAACACCATCAAGAACGAGTACCCGGAGCTCGGCGGGAACTACCGGGTGATCAGCCACGTCGAGCTGCTCAACGAGTTGATCCGCGACCGGCGGATCAAGCTGTCGCGGCTAATGGACCAGACGCTCACCTACCACGATCCCTGCTATCTCGGCCGCCACAACGGCATCTACGACGCCCCGCGAGAGACGCTGAAGGCGATTCCCGGG
>JAYUBX010000568.1:0-1787 GCA_043740665.1 Candidatus Neomicrothrix sp. | reverse complement strand
GCCCGAGCCGGTGGCCCGGACGCCTGACCGAACGCCATGGCGCCTCCCGGATTGCCGACGAGTTCGAAGCCTCGCACACCCGTCGACCCGAGTCGACGTCGGGACGACGGCGGACCGGCGAGACTGCACGTGTGTCCCTCATCCCTCCGCTGACCGACCTCCCGGTCGAGGGATGCCTGCCCGATGTCCGCGCCGCGCTCGCCGGTCCGGGCCACGCGGTGCTGCAGGCGCCACCGGGAGCAGGCAAGACGACCATCGTGCCCCTGCGCCTGCTCGATGAGCCCTGGCTCGACGGCGGCCGCATCGTGGTGCTCGAACCCCGTCGCCTCGCCGCTCGGGCCGCCGCCCGACGCATGGCCGATCTACTCGGTGAGAACGTGGGCGAGACGGTCGGGTATCGCACCCGCGATGAGCGTCACGTCGGGCCGGCCACTCGTATCGAGGTCGTGACCGAAGGCATCCTGACCAGGCGGCTGCAACGAGACGCTTCACTGCCGGGCGTGGGGCTGGTGGTGTTCGACGAGATCCACGAACGCAATCTGCAGGCCGACCTGGCCCTGGCTCTGACGCTGGACGTCCGCTTGATCCTGCGACCAGATCTGCGGATCCTGGCCATGTCGGCGACGCTCGACACTGATCGGGTTGCTGCACTGATCGGCGGGCCGAGTGGGGATGGCACCCCGGCTCCGGTGGTGGCCAGTGCCGGCCGCAGCTACCCGATCGACATCCGGTGGCGCCCGTCGGGGCCCCGCGACCGTCCGGCCGAGTCGGCGGCCGCAGCCGTCCTGCACGCCTTGCGCACCGACCCCGGCGATGTCCTCGTCTTCCTCGCCGGCGCCGCCGACATCCGCCGGGTGGGTTCGTTGTTGGCCGCCGGAGTGCCATCGGATGTCGACGTCCGTCCGCTGTTCGGGGCGCTGTCGCGGGCCGACCAGGACGCGGCGCTGGCGCCATCGCCGGCCGGACGCCGCCGAATCGTGCTGTCGACCGACATCGCCGAGACCAGCTTGACCGTCGAGGGTGTGGGCGTCGTGATCGACAGCGGACAGGTGCGCAGCCCCCGCTTCGATGCTCGCAGCGGACTGACCCGACTGCAGACCGGCTCCAACTCCAGGGCATCGGCCGATCAGCGCTCGGGCCGGGCCGGGCGTACGGGACCCGGCATCGCCTATCGACTCTGGTCCCCCGCCGAGCACGCCGGCCGGTCCGCCTTCGCTCCCCCGGAGATCGCCACCGTCGATCTGACGGGACTCGCCCTCGAGCTGGCGGTGTGGGGCACCGCCGCCGCCGACCTGGCCTTCCTCGATCCACCGCCGCCACGAGCTCTCAACGAAGCCCACCACCTGCTCATCGAGCTCGGGGCGCTCAACTCCGATCTGCGGGTCACCGCGGCCGGACGACTGATGGCTGAGCTGCCGGTGCACCCCCGACTCGCACACATGATCACCGTCGCTACCACGTGGGGCCTCGGTGCGACCGCGTGCGCCCTGGCCGCGCTGATCGAGGAACGCGACGTGCTGCGAGGTCGCCCGGATGAGTTGTCGGCCGACATCACCGAGCGGGTTCGGCTGATCGTCGATCCGACAGCCACGCACTCCGCCAGCGACCGGGCCGCCCTCCAGTTGGTACGCCGCCGGGCGACCGAGCTCCGTCGGCGGGTGAAGCTGACCGAGCGCCACGACCGAGTCGACGACCTGACCGCGTGCGGTCCCGTCCTGGCGCTGGCCTATCCCGACCGCCTCGCCCAGGCTCGGGGCCAGGGACAGTTCCGCCTCCGCCACGGCACC
>JAYUBX010000567.1:0-2333 GCA_043740665.1 Candidatus Neomicrothrix sp. | reverse complement strand
GGGTAACGTTCGGTGAACGGGTCGCCGATCGTCAAGGTGTGCAGTGGATGCTCGCCGACTGCGCCGAGAAGCTGTATGTCACCCGGCTGATGGTGCTGCACATCGCCTACAAGATGGAGAAGGGCCTCGATCTTCGCCAGGAGAACTCGATCGCCAAGAACTACATCGCGCACATGCTGCACGACATCATCGACACCGCGATCCAGTTGCACGGCGCCTTGGGGTTCACCACCGACACGCCGCTCGCCGAGTGGTACGCCGAGGTGCGCGCCCAGCGGTTGGTCGACGGCCCCGACGAGGTCCATAAGTGGCGCATCGGCTCGCACGTCGTGAAGACCTTCGAGAAGCACGGCACCACAGCGCTGGCGACCGGTGGAGACCTGTTCTGATGACAAACGCGCCTGCGACCACGATGGGTGCCCTCGACGGCAAGCGGGCCGTCATCACGGGTGGCAGCCGAGGCATCGGACTGGCAATCGCGACGGCGTACGCGGCTGCAGGTGCCGACGTGGTGATCGCCAGCCGCAAGCTGGACGCCTGCCGAGCCGTGGCCGACGAGATCGTGGCCGCAACCGGACGGCGTGCGCTACCGGTTGCCTGTCACGTCGGCAACTGGGACGACTGCGACCAGCTGTTCGAGGTGGCCACGGCCGAGTTCGGTGGGTGCGACATTCTCGTCAACAACGCCGGCATGTCTCCGCTGTACCCGGACCTCTCGTCAGTGACGGAGTCGTACTACGACAAAGTGTCGGCTGTGAACCTGAAGGGACCGTTCCGTCTCGGCGTTTTGTTCGGCGCGCAGATGGCTGCCGGCACGGGCGGTTCGATCATCAACGTGTCCACGATCGGATCGCTGCGGCCTTCGTCGAAGGAGTTGGTCTACGCATGCGCGAAGGCGGGTCTCAATGCCTTGACCATCGGACTCGCCGACGCGTTCGGGCCCACGGTTCGCGTCAACGCGATCCTGCCCGGTGCCGTGATGACCGACGTTGCCGACGGCTGGCCCGACGCGTATCGCGCCGCCGCGGCCGTGAACCCCCTGGGCCGCGCCGGCCAGCCCCGCGATCTCGTCGGGGCTGCGATGTTCTTCGCTACTGAAGCGTCCTCGTGGGTGACCGGCACGCTGCTGCGTGTCGACGGTGGCGTGTACCGCCAGGCAAACTGATCGACGACTGAGGAGAGGTGAGGCCGCGATGGCTGACACGACAGGGATCGAGTACGACGAGTTCGGCATGTTCCACGAGAATGCGCGCGAGTTCGGCATTTCCTACAGCGGACCGCCGATCGTGCGGCGTGCTTCGGTGCCGCTGGGTGATGGGCGACAGCTCAGTGCGCTGGTGTGGGGCGTCGGCGATCCCGAGTTCGTGTTCTTGCACGGCGGCGCGCAGAACGCGCACACATGGGACACCGTCGCCCTTGCTTTGGTGCGACCGCTCGTGGCAATCGACCTGCCTGGGCACGGACATTCCGATCAGGGGTTGAACGGTTCGGTCGACGTCGCCACCAATGCAGCCGACATCGCCACCACGATCCGTGCCCTCGCGCCGCGCGCGAAGGTTGTCGTCGGTATGTCGCTGGGTGGCATGACGATGCTCGCGTTGGCCGCGCATGCGCCGGAGATCGTGCCGTCTGGCGTGCTGGTCGACGTGACGCCCGGTGTGAACGGGCAGAAGTCGATGGCGATCAGCAACTTCATCAACGGGCCCGAGTCGTTCGATGACTTCGACTCGCTGCTCGCCCGTACGATCGAGCACAACTCCTCGCGCAGCGTGTCGTCGCTGCGCCGTGGCATCCTGCACAACGCACTGCAACGCGACGACGGTTCTTGGGTGTGGCGCTATGCGCGGCTCCGTTCGGCCGAGACGGGCGGCGGTCATCCCGACTTCTCGTTCCTGTGGGACGCCGTCTCGAGCATGTCGGTGCCGCTGATGTTGGTGCGCGGCATGCTGGCCCAGTCGGTGGTCGACGACGACGACGAGGCCGAACTGTTGCGACGCGCCCCGCACGCGCAGGTGGTCCACGTGCCCAACGCCGGGCACAGCGTGCAGGGTGACACTCCGGTGGAACTGGCCGAGATGATCGCCCGTTTCGTCGACGAACAGGGCTGAGGTGGAACTCGTCGGCAAGGTGGTGGTCGTCACCGGTGGCGCGAGCGGGATCGGACGTGCCCTGGCCGAAGCGTTCGCGGCGGTTGGCGCACGCGGTGTCGTCGTCGCCGACACCAACCGTGACTGGGCGCAGCGCGTCGCCGACGGAATCGGGGGTCTCGCCATCACCTGTGACGTCGGCGATCCAGCGCAGGTCGAGGACTTGGTGCGCGAGACCGAGCGGAC
>JAYUBX010000566.1:0-3138 GCA_043740665.1 Candidatus Neomicrothrix sp. | reverse complement strand
CGTCGAGGCCGCTCGGCCGCCCCGGCCGCTGCTGCTGCTCGGCCCCGGCGGACGCACGCTCGACCAGGCTTACGCCCGTGAGCTGGCTGACCTCGACGGCTTCTCGCTGCTGTGTGGCCGCTACGAGGGGGTCGACGAGCGGGTGCGCACCCATCTGGTCGACGGTGAGATCTCGATCGGTGACTACGTGCTGGCCGGTGGCGAGGTGGCGGCCATGGTCATCCTCGAAGCGGTCGGTCGACTGGTGCCGGGCGTCATGGGCAACGACACGTCGGCCGACGACGAGTCGTTCAACGACGGTCTGCTCGAGTACCCGCAGTACACCAAGCCGGCCGAATTTCGGGGCTGGAACGTGCCTGACGTGCTGCGCTCGGGCGACCACGGCCGGGTCGAGCGGTGGCGTCGGGCCCAGGCATTGCAACGAACTGTGGCGGCTCGGCCCGATCTGATCGAGGCCAGGGGAGGGCTCTCGATCGACGATCAGCGGCTGCTCGACGAGCTCGCCGGTCCCGAGAGCGACGTCGGCGCTTTGCCGCAGTGACACCGCGCCCCCTATCCTGCGGTGTCCCCTGAACGACTGTCCGTCCCGGCCGCCAACGCCTCGCCGCCGGGGCTCCACGCAGGAGCGTGTTGCACCATGAACGCCACCGATCTCATCGACCAGCGAAATCTGCGGGACGACATCCCCGATTTCGCGCCGGGCGACACCCTCAAGGTGCACGTGCGGGTGGTCGAGGGCACGCGCGAGCGCGTCCAGTTGTTCCAGGGTGCGGTCATCCGTCGTCAGGGCGATGGCATCCGTGAGACCTTTACCGTTCGCAAGGTGAGCTTCGGCGTCGGCGTCGAGCGCACCTTCCCGGTCCACTCCCCGATCCTGGCCAAGATCGAGGTCGTCACCCGTGGCGATGTCCGTCGGGCCAAGCTGTACTACCTGCGCGATCGCGTCGGGAAGTCGGCCAAGATCAAAGAGAAGCGCGAGCCCAAAGAGGCCCGCGACTGATCGGTCGATGGTCAAGGTGAGCCCCGCGTGAGCACTGGCGATCTCGAAGAGTACGAGTCCGAGGTCGAGCTTCAGTTGTACCGCGAGTACAAGGACGTCTGCCCGATGTTCACCTACGTGGTGGAGACCGAGCGGCGTTTCTATCTGGCCAACCGCGTTGATCAGCAGGTGCGTACCGAAGGCGGGCGTACTTGGATCGAGCTCACCTTGGGCGACGCCTGGGTGTGGGACATGTATCGCCAGAATCGGTTCGTGACCAACGTGCAGGTCATCACGTTCAAGGACGTCAACGTCGAGGAACTTCCGAAGGACGATCGGGAGTGACCGCCCGGCGCCAAGCGCTGGGGGCGAAGGGTGAGGCCATGGCGGCCGCGTGGTACGAGGCCAATGGCTACGAGGTATTGGCCCGCAACTGGCGGTGTCGTGACGGCGAGATCGATCTGATCGTGCGCCGTCAGCGCACCATCGTGTTCTGTGAGGTCAAGACCCGCACGACCGATGCTTTTGGAACCCCGGCCGAAGCGGTGACCCGTACCAAGCGCGACAAGGTGCGCCACCTGGCCGCCCGCTGGCTCGACGAGAGCCCAGTGCGACCGGCGCGCATCCGCTTCGACGTGGCCGCCATCCTCGCCGGTCAGCTCGAGATGATCGAGGGCGCGTTCTAGCCGAGGTTTCCGTCCACTGGTCGACCGGCGGGCTTCCGCTCGAACGAGTACCGTTTGTGGCCAGATGGGCACTCTCGTGGTGTCACCTGATGGGGAGTTGATCGAGCGGACTCGGCGGAGTTTCGGCGGAGTCGTGGCGGTGACGGTGATGACGGCAACGGCGTGGACGGTCACGGCCGGGTCGGCCTCGGCGGTCGTCAACCTACCCATCGTGGTGACCACGCCGGCCGACGTGGTCGACGCCAGTGACGGGGTGCTGTCGCTGCGCGAGGCGGTGGCCCAGGCCAACGCCGCCGTGGGCCCCGACACGATTCGGTTGGCCGACGGCCTGACCTATGACCTGATGATCTGTGGCGGATCGTTGGCCACGCCCGACAACTCGGCCGGCGATCTCGACGCCACTGACGCGGGGGGCATCACCATCGCCGGTGACCCGGCTGCGGTCAGCGCTCCGACGATTCACCAGACGTGTCCCCAGCGGGTGATCTGGGGTGCGGCCGGGTTGCTCGTGCTCAGTCACGTCGATCTGACGGGCGGCAGCTCGGCTGACGGCGGGTCGATCCTGGCCACCGGTCCGCTGACCCTCGATCACGTCGACGAGTCAGGCGCGACCAACGGAATCTTCCCGGGCGACTACGACGGGGCAGTGTCGGCTCACAGCGACCCGGTGTCGATCGTCGATTCGACCATTCACGACAACGTGGCCACCGGCATCTATCTGGGCAGCGTGGGCACGCCTGTCAACTCGGTGATCCGGCGCACGTCGGTCGGCGACAACGTGTCGCACGGGATCGGCGGCGGCATCTACTCGCCGAACCCGTTCACCCTCGATCAGTCCGAGGTCACCGGCAACTCCGGTGGCCGGTTGGCTGCCGGCGTTGCTGCGTTCGGTGCCGACATCACCGCGTCGACGATTTCGGGCAATCACGATGGCGTGGCGGGAGGCGTGGCGGGCGCCTTCACCCTCACCGACTCGCAGTTGACCGACAACGCCGGGTCTACCTACGGCGGTGCGCTCGGGTCATTCTCCGTGGTTCGGTCAACTGTCGCCCAGAACCACACCATTACGCTGGTGGCGGTCTGACCGGATGGGGGTCGGTCACCGACTCGACGGTGTCAGGCAACAAGACTGACGGCTTCGGTAGCGGCATCGTGGCCTATGCGACGGGGCATGCGACTACTGGTCCGACGCTGACTCTGCGGCGCAGCACCGGTGTCGGAAACACCGGCACCACGGAGCGGCATCGTCGCCGTCGATGACTGGCAGGACAACCAATACGCTCCGCCCAATACGCCGAACCATTCGCCCACGGTCGTGCTGGACTCGTCGACCGTCACCGGCAACGTCGTGGTGGCAGTAGTTCCGCCGGTGGCTCCACCCGTCGGAACTTCAGGACCGATGTGTCCTTCATCCGATGGACCGGTGAGCCGGTGAGCGTTGCGCCGGGCACGCTGACCATGACCGCTTCGGTG
>JAYUBX010000565.1:0-1570 GCA_043740665.1 Candidatus Neomicrothrix sp. | reverse complement strand
GCGATCTACCAGCACGTGCTCCCCGGCGACGACCGTGCCGCAGCCGATGTCGGCGCGCGCCTGATCTTCGGCGCGTTGTAGGCGGGGTGACCCGAGCGCCCCGGCTTGTCCTTGCGGCTCGTCGTCGTGCCGTCGGATGCGTCCGACGGCCGGCTCGTGATGGCTCGTACCGGGGATTTGGGTTGCAAAATGGTTGCAGAGCCCAGATCTGCACTAGCGGCTCTATCGGCGTTGGCCACAACGTGCTGGGAACCCGTGGTGCGCGAGGGGGGACTTGAACCCCCACACCCTTTCGGGCACAGGAACCTGAATCCTGCGCGTCTGCCAATTCCGCCACTCGCGCGAGTTGCGAACCGTCAGACTAGCCGATGGACCAGCCCGGTAGCCTGTCGGCCTGATGGGTATCAAAGGCTTCGAGCGCTCGCTGGAGAACATGGTCGAGGGGGTCTTCGCTCGGGTGTTCCGTAGCGGGCTGCGTCCCATCGAGCTGGGTCGCCGCCTGGTGCGCGAGATGGACGACAACCGATCGGTCGATGTGCGGGGTCGCACCATCGTGCCCAATGCCTTCACCATCTCGGTGAGTGCCGAGGATTTCGATCGGTTCGCCGAGATCGGCGACTCGCTCAGCCGCGAGCTGTGCGACGCCGCACGCGAGCACGCCCACGACGAGAGCTACGCCTTCCCGGGGCCGGTCTCGGTCGAGTTGGTGGCCGCTACCCGGGCCCACGCCGGCACGTTCACCGTCGTCGGGCGTATGAAGGAAGGTGCCGGGGGAGTCGGCGCTGGGTCGCTGGTGCTGCCCGACGGCCAGCGGGTGGTGCTCGGCGAGCGGGCCGTCAGCCTGGGTCGGTTGGCCGAATGTGACGTCGTGCTCACCGACACCAACGTCAGTCGGCGTCACGCCGAGGTTCGCCCCACCCCTGACGGGTTCGCCCTGGTCGACCTCGGCTCGACCAACGGCTGCAAGGTCAACGGGGTGCCGGCGTTGCACCGCGATCTGCGTGACGGTGACGAGTTGATGGTCGGCAACACTCGTATTCTGTTCCAGGCATCCTGACCCCCTCCGGGCCGGCTGCCGCCCGACCGGTAACCCGACCGGTAATCTGGATCGCACCGTGTCGGAGCAACTTCTCACCATCCTCAAGCTCTGCCTCTTGGCGTTGCTGTACCTCTTCTTCTTCCGGGTGCTCCGGGCCGTGTGGGCCGAGCTGCGGCCGCCGAAGCTGGTCGAGGTCACGCCCCGGTCGAGCTCCAGCTCTCGAGGTGCCCGCAAGGCGGCCAAGCGTCACCAGGCCGACGCGCCGGTCGGCCCCCGCCTGGTGGTGGTTGAGCCAGTCGAGCAGCGAGGCCGGGCGTATCCCCTGGGGGCCGAGATGACCATGGGTCGGGCCGCCGGGTGCCAGATCACCCTGGACGACACCTATGCCTCGCAGATCCACGCCCGGTTGTTCGAGCGTGACGGCCAGTACCTGGTCGAGGACCTCGGATCGACGAACGGCACCTACCTGAACCGCCACAAGGTCGCCGGGCCGATGGTCGTACGCGCTGGCGACAAGGTTCAGATCGGCAA
>JAYUBX010000564.1:0-1912 GCA_043740665.1 Candidatus Neomicrothrix sp. | reverse complement strand
CTGGCTCGCATCGATGCGTGCTGGGCGTGGATCCAGTCACTCAGGTCAGGTCGAGTCGACGGCTGAGGTCGCTCTGGAACCGATGATCGGGATCGACCGCGTCTCGGATCGCCTTCCATTCGTCGAGGCGGGGGTACATGACCGGCACGAGCTCGGGGCGTAGCCGGCTGTCCTTGGCGAGGTAGATCCGGCCACCGGCGTCGGCGACCTGTTGATCGAGCCGGTCGAGCAGCCCGGCCAGCCCCGGAAGGCCGGTGGGGATGTCGACGGCGAGCGTCCAACCAGGTATCGGAAACGACAGTGGTGCCGGGTTGGCGGGCCCGAACCGCTTGAGCACGGCGAGGAACGAGGTGCAACGGGTGGCGCTGAGGGCCTCGATCGTGCCGCGCACGACGTCCTCGCGACCGAAGGGTAACGCGTATTGCCACTGGACGAAGCCGCGAGCGCCGTAGATGCGGTTCCAGCGGTCGACCATGTCGAGGGGATGGAAGAAGGCGGGGATCGATTGCACCTCGTCGCGGCGCCGCACCGGCGCCTTGCGATACCAGAGCTCGTTGAAGGCCCGGACCGACAATCGGTTGATCAACCCGGACGGCAGCAGCGGGGGGAGCCCCGCCACCATCTTGGGGTCATACGCCAGCGGATCACGATCGGAACGATCGAGCTCGCCCGGCTGGGCGAAGCGGCCGCGGGTCAGCACCGAGCGCCCGAGGTGGCGGCCCCCTGCCATCGGATCGATCCACGCCACCGAATAGTCGTACCCGTCGTCACCCGTCTCCATCAGGTCGAGCACGGTGTCGAGGTCGGGGGCGCGGTCGGTGTCGACGAGCAGCCGGCTCGTCTCGATGCTCGGGCAGCGGAACGTGACCTCGAGGATGAGGCCGGTCAGGCCCATGCCCCCAACGGTCGCCCAGAACAGCTCGGGTTGCTCGGACGGCGAGATCTCGGCTGCCGAGCCGTCGCGCAGGGCCAAGCGGATCGACACCACGTGGTTGCCCCACGATCCCACCCCGTGGTGGTTCTTGCCGTGGATGTCCGCGGCGACGGCGCCCCCGACGGTGATGTAGCGCGTGCCCGGTGTGACCGGTACGAAGAACCCGCGCGGCACCAGTTCGCGCATGAGCGCGTCCAGGCTGGCGCCCGCACTGGCCCGGACGATGCCGGTGGACGGATCGAGATGGAAATCGATCACCCCCGTCGTGTCGACGACGAGGCCGCCGGCGTTCTGGGCACCGTCGCCGTAGCCGCGCCCCATGCCTCGGCCTACGACCCCGCGCTCGGGCAGGCCGATCAGCGCCTCGCTCAAGTCGACCGGCGAGGTGGGCCGGCAGACCGAAGCCGTCGACGGCGCGGTGCCGCCCCATCCGGTCAGCAGGCGCGACCGGCGAGCCGATCCAAGGGTCGGGATCGGGTAGTTGGACCCCGAGTCAGGTGCGGTAGACGGCATAGCCATAGATGATCGCCCAGACGGCACCAGTAGCGAGGATGGCCCGGTTCGTCGTGAGCACTTCCTCGGGGTGCTCACCGCCGCCCTGCTCGAGGATCAGGGAGTACTGGAAGATGGCGACGGCGAACGGCACGATCGACAGCTCGAACCAAGTCGCTCCGTCGGCGCTGGTGCTGGCCGAGTCGAAGGCCCACAGGCAGTAGGCGACGAGGGCCACCGCGGTGGCGATGCTGCGAAGCGAGCGCAGGAACTCGGGGCTGTAGACCGACAGCGTCGCCCGTACCTCGCCGGCCCCTTCGCCCAGACTGTGCAGTTCGCCTTCGCGCTTGCCAATGACGACAAGGAGCGCTCCGAAGCTCGTCACGATGAAGAACCACTCGGAGATCGGCAGGCCGGTTGCCGTCGCACCCGCGATGGCCCGCAGCACGAAGCCGGCGGCGACCGCGACGATGTCGAGGATCGGCT
>JAYUBX010000563.1:0-1568 GCA_043740665.1 Candidatus Neomicrothrix sp. | reverse complement strand
GTGTGCAAGGACGCCTATGCCGCGGTCGGTGACGTCATCGTGAAGAGCCGCACCGTGTGCGCCGGCGCCACCGGGCTCGACGCCTGCTACGGCGACAGCGGGGGACCGATGTTCGCCACCACGCCGAGCGGTTTCCCGGGCACGTACACCGAGGTGAATGCCCGCACCGTCCGAACCTTCATCAGCAGCACCATGGCCAACGTCAGATGAAACGGGTGGTGATGACCCGGCCGCATCGGTCGGTCGCGCTGGCGGCCAGGTCGGGCACCACGAACGTGCGCTGCAGCCAGCGGTCGGTGCCGTCGAAGCGAGCCGCGAACTGAGTGCGGCCGTGCACGCTGACCAGGTTGTCGATGACCAGCAGGTCGCCGGCGGCGAGAGTCACCGCGATGTGCTCGGCGCGGATCGTCGTGCGCAGGGTCTCGAGCGCGGCGGTCGCTTCGATGTCGGTCCCCACCATCAGATCGGCGTCGAATGTCAGCGTCGGGGCAGCGTCCGAACCGGCGAGGACAGCCATGGGTGGCCCGAGTCGGTCAGAACGCAGCCCTGTGAACGATTCGTCGACGGCAGTGCGGAAGCGTGGCTCACGCAGCACCTGACGCACCCCGAGGGGCAGCCGCTCGACGACCTGGCTGATCGAGCACAGCAGAGTCGACGCGGCGGGGTCGCCGCGCAGGCAGAAGAGCACCAGGTAGCGCGGCTTGTGGGGGTGGAAGGCGGTCTCGGTGTGGAATTCGAGCTCGACCCCTGACGAGGTCGACGTTTGGCGGTTCACGTCGTCGAGGGTCGGCAGCAGGTTCTGGACGATGTCGCCTCCGTGCTCGGGCTGGTAGCCGACCGGCTGGCCGAGTCGGCGGGCGATGGTGAGCAGCACCAGCTCGCTGACGTGGTCCTTGCCGCTCGGGACGAGGGGAGTGGCGGGCGTGTCCGGCAGGTTGTCGACCGGCAGGTGGCGAATGAGCAGTCCGGCGGCCGGTGTGCCCTGGTCGACCAGATCGATGAGCGCATCGTGGACGTCAGGCGAGAGCAGGCGGCCGGCCCGCCCCGCCGCCCGCAGGAACTCGGGCGATCCGATCGGGGTGGCGGCGTCGGGCAGAAGCGAGACGAGGGCGTCGTCGCCGGCGTTGTCGACCGTGGTCACGGGGGCGTGGTGGCTCGTCGGTGCGGGCCGGTGCAAGCGGACGGTCGTGGCCGCCGATCGGTCGATGCGGCCGGTCAGCGCCCAGTGCACGATGACGGCGTTGTCGGCGGCGGCGATCCATCGGTCGGTCGCCAGGTGGGCCGTGGCCAGCACGACCGCCCGACCCGAGCCGACGGCCAGGGTCACCACGATCGGCGACCCGTCGACCCGCACGTTCACGTCGTACCCGTCGGTCAGGCGAACCAGATCGTCGGCCTCGAGGCGCAGCCCGTCCAGATGACCCTGGCCCTCGCCGACCAGGTGGGTGTCGAAGACGATGGGATCGTGGGGGTGGGCCGCCGCCAGCGCTCGCGCGCTGGGCGACACCAGTGGCGTGCCGGTCAGGTTGAGCGCGGCGAGGGCAGCGGGTGAGGCAGCGATGACGGCA
>JAYUBX010000562.1:0-2293 GCA_043740665.1 Candidatus Neomicrothrix sp. | reverse complement strand
GCCACGGGATTGCCCCGTAGGTGGTCGAAGGCACCGTCGACCGCCGCGTCGAATCGGGCGATGGGGCCCAGTTCGTGGGGCGGCTCGAGGGGATGCCCGGTGAGGTTGCCCAGATCCTCGGCCAGGTGGGGTCGGTCACGCTCGACGGCCTCGATCGCCTCGCCGAGCAACGGGAGAGCGGCCGGAGGTGCTGCGTCGTCGTGCGGTTCGATCACCCCGGCGATGCTACGAGGTTGGCGGAGACCAATTTGGCGTCGTCCGGATTTCCGCCAAAAGCGGGGCAGTAGGCCTGGAACGCGCACCAGTCGCACAGCCGTGACGGCTTGGGGCGGAAGTCCTCGGTCGAACAGGCCCGCTCGACTGCCGACCAGATGGCGGTCACCTTGCGCTCGAGTCCTTTGATCGATTGCTCGGTCGGCGTGGTGATGATGGCCAGCGGCTCGCTCAGATAGAGCAACTGGACCTTGGCCGGTCGCTGCCCGAACAGGCGCTCGCAGAGCAAGGCGTAGAAGTGCACCCCACCCAACTTGCCCTGTTCGAAGTTCTGCCGGGGTACCCGGCCGGTCTTGTAGTCGGTGACCACCAGGCCACCGTCGGCGTCGAGTTCGAGCCGGTCGATGATGCCCCGAAGGCGCAGGTCGCCGACGCTGGCCTCGAGCTTGAGCTCGAGGCCGATAGGCGTGATGGTGGTGGGATCTTCGAGGTCGAAATAGCGTCGAACGAGCCCCTCGGCATCGTCGAGGAAGGCGGCCTCGGCGGTCGGGTCGAGGGCCAGGCCAGTGAAGTCGGGATCGTCACGCAGGTCGTCCATCGCCTGGTCGAGCGCGGTGAGGGCGGCCGGGACGGTGCGCTCGGGCGCCGGCAGGCAGAACAGCAACTCGAGCGCGGCATGCACCAGGGTGCCCTTGGTCGCGGGGACTGACGGCGGCTCGGGCAGCCGGTCGATGCTCGAGAACCGAAAGGCGAGGGCACAGTCGGTGAAGGTCGAGACCTTTGACGGTGAGAGGCTGGTCGGAAGCTCCAGGGCCATGACCGGCAGGCTACGCCGAGGGTGTGACACCCGCCGGGATCAGGTTGCGGAGAAGGCGGCGCTGATGCTGGCGGCGATGGTGGCCGGGTCCTCGAGCGGGCCGAAATGGCCGAGCCCGGGGAACTCGACGAATCGGCCGTGGGGAATGGCGTCGGCGATCTGCTCGGCGAAGGCCCCCGGCCCGAACGAACTGGTCGCTCCGGCGGCGATGGTGACCGGGCAGCCGATCTCCGCGAGGTGGTCGAACGCGTCATGTCGTCCGCCCATCCGGAAGACCTGCGATTCGGTCTCGGGGCGACAGCTCAGCCGCACCGATCCGTCGGCCTGATCGACGAAGCCGTGGTCGACGTAGGCCCAGAGGGCTTCCGGGTCGAGGGCCGAGAGCGGTAACTTGCCGGCGTAGTTGTCGAACGCGGCTTGGCGCGACTCGAAGACGTCCCGGCGTCGGAGCGCACCCTCGGCCAGTGGATTGTTGCGGTCGTCGCGGGTCGCGGCAGCGAGGTCGCTCGGCATCACGACCGGCTCATAGCAGTAGAGGGCGCCGAACGTGCCCGGCCGGCGTTCTTCGGCGAGGACCAGGGCGGCGCCGCCCTTCGAATGGCCCGCGGCGACGAGCCCGTGGGTGTCGATGCCGGCGGCCGTCATGGCATCGACGACGGCGAGAACGTCGTCGGCGAAACCGTCCCAGTCCATGCCCCGGCCCATCGGGGCCGTCGAATCGCCGTGGCCTCGAAAGTCGGGCGCGATGACCCTGAACCCAGACAAGTGCGTGGCCAGCGGCGTCCACACGAGGGCGTGAAATCCGGTCGCGTGGGCCAGCAGCAGGGGCCGGTCCGTGATCGAAGCGAGTTGGCCGGTGGCCAGCTGCCACACCGCCAGCTCGACCTGATCCGACGAATGGACGGGTGAGAACGAGGTAGCCGAGATCAGTGACGAGCGGCTGTTGCGGGCAGGAGAGGAGGATCGCACAGGTCAATCTTGGCCGCGAGCGGGGCGGTTCCCACCGACCAGCCATCCAGCAGGTCGCGGACCAGCAGCCCGTTCAGCACCGCGAGCGCCGGTTCGTCGATGACGACGGGTCCCTGGACGAGGAATTCGGTCAGCAGGTCGGCCGCGACCAGCACGGCCGCGGCCTCGGCGGGCCGGTCGGCCGAGGTGACGACGGCGGCATCGACGAAAGGCACCCAGCTCAGGTGGTGGGCCAGGGCGGATCGGGTGTCCTCGGCCAGGTCCCGTGCCCATGCGGCCGTCGTGGCCAGATCG
>JAYUBX010000561.1:0-6129 GCA_043740665.1 Candidatus Neomicrothrix sp. | reverse complement strand
AAATGGAAAATGCCAATGATTATCCGATTGACTATTGTATTGAAGGTAAATATCTTCCGCTTTTTGTTTTTGGTATACCCAATAAAGACAAGGCGCGTTTACCTGCTTCCTTCCCGTCCCGGGTCAGATCCATACCTCATCGATGCGGCCCGCCTTGTCTTTGGGGCCCACGGGGGGTCAGTCGCTATGATGTCGTGGCCTACCTGCCCCGTTCTTCTAGCGGCCTAGGAATCCGGCTTCTCATGCCGGCAGCACGGGTTCAAATCCCGTACGGGGTACTACGCGCCGCGAGCTCGCCAGCAAACTGGCGGGCTTGGCGGCTCGCCAGCGGCTGGAATGGTCGGATGCACGATCTCGACGACGTGGCGCTCCTCGACCGGGTCCGCGGCGACATGGCCATGTCCCGGGTCCACTTCAACCATGCGGGAACGTCGCCGACGCCCGTTCCCGCCCTGACCGCCATGCTCGACCATCTGGCTCGCGAGGCCGAGGTGGGCGGTTATGAGGCGGCGGCCGACGCGGCCGAGGCTCTCGCCGCGGTGCCGAGCGCGGTGGCGCCGTTGTTCGGACCGGGGGTCGCCGGCGACGAGGTGGCCATCACCGAGAGCGCCACCCGGGCGTGGGAAACGGTGCTGTGGGCCCTGGCCGAGACGTTCGCCTACGGGCCCGCCGACCGAGTGCTGATCGACGGCTTCACCTACGCCACCACCTATACGACAGTCGAGCGGTTGCGGTTGGCTCGGGGCGTCTCGGTCGAGGTCGTGCCGTCGATCGAGGACGGCACCGTCGACGTCGAGCAGCTGGGCCGGATGCTCGACCCGGCCACTCGCCTGGTCGCGATCACCCACATGCCGACCCACCTCGGCACCCGCACCGACGTAGCCGCCGTCGGCCGGGTGCTGCGGGGCAGCGGCGCGGTGTTCGCCGTCGACGTGGCCCAGACGATGGGTCAGATGCCGCTCGACCTCAAGGGGATCGGCGGTCACGTCGCCTTCGCCCCCGGCCGTAAGTTCGCTCGTGCGCCCCGCGGCACCGGGATGCTGTACGTCGATGCCGACCTGGCCGAGACCTTGGTGCCCCTGAGCCCCGGCATGGGCACCGTCGGTCCCGCCGCCCCCGGTGAGTTCGTCCTGCCGCCGGCAGCTCGACGGTTCGACTCGTTCGAGTCGGGCCACGCCGCCCGCCTGGGGTTGGGTGAGGCGGCTCGCTACGCCCAATCCATCGGGCTCGACCGCATCGAACGACTGGTGGCGGCGCGCAGCCGCCAGGTCACCGAGCTGCTGGCTGGTAGCGCCGGGGTGCGTCTGGTGGCATCGACCGACGCGGTCGGCATCATCTCGTTCACCCACGACCGACTGCCGCCGCACGATGTACAGGCGCGGCTGGCCGCGGCCGGGGTCAACGTCTGGGTCAACCCCGCGGGGGGTGCTCCCCTCGATGGAGCGGCTCGACCGGTGCTGCCGTCCGTGCGGGTCTCGCCGCACTACTGCACCGATGCTGCCGACCTGGCCACGCTGGGCTCGGCGTTGCGCACCCTGTAAGCCGGTGGGACGGAGCGCTATCGGTGGGCTCGACGGCGGCGCTGGGCGTCGATCCGTCGGGCCGGACGCGACAACGCCTCAACCTCGGCCAGGTCGTAGTCGTCGCCCTCGGTGCGGTCGCCCCAATCGAGCGCCATGGCCTCGATCAGCCCCGACACCGACACACCGTTGTCGGCTGCGAACTCATGCCAGGCGTCGTGCGACTCGGGGGTCAGGAACGCATGGATGGCTTTGCGGGGATCTGCCATGTCGCTTCTCCGGTCGTTTCCGGTTGGGCACCGCCTTGGTTGTATCACCTCGAATCCGGCTCGGCCGTCCACCGGGTCGGGCCACCATGGGTACGATCCCCCGATGGCCGTCAGCGACGTGCTCCGGGCGCTCGACGCCATGGGCGACCCCGAGATCCGTGCAGCGCTGGCCGATGGCCAGATCGACGTCTTGATCGATCCCGAGGCGTTCGAGGATCACGAACGCATCCTGGTGACGGCGGCCGCGGCGGAGTACCCCGTCGTCGGCGGTTTCAGCTTCGCTGAACTGTCAGCGGGGGGAACCGACCAGGCTGGCCACGTCGACGCGGCGAGGTTCGGGGCCTACGGCGACGCGGTGCGCTACACCGACAGCGTCTACACCGAGGCCTGGGACGGTTCGCCCGACGCCCCGCCGGTGCTGATCCCGCGTCGAGCGGCCGACCCGGTCGAGGTCATGGGGGCACCCAGCTTCGCCGCCTTCGCCGATCACTGCCTGTACGACCCCGACACCGGCTACTACAGCACCGGTGAAGTCCGGTTCGGCTTCGACGGCCACTTCTGGACTTATCCGCAGCGCATGTCGCCGCTCTTCGGCTGGATGGTGGCCGAGACGGTGCGCACCATCTTCGACGAATGGACCTGGGCCGGCCGGTTGAGCGATGTCGACCCGTTGACGATCCTCGAACTCGGTGGTGGTGAGGGCCGGCTGGCTCGCGACGTGCTCGAGTACGTCTGGGCCGCCGAGACTGAGACGTGGGCGCCCTATCGCGATGGGTTGCGCTACGTGCTGGGCGATCGCAGCCCGGCTATGCGGTTTCGTCAGACCGAGGCGCTCGAGGATTTCGTCGAGGCGGGCCGGGCCGAAGTGCACTCGATTGACGCCACTGCCCTCGAATGGGACGGGCCCTTTCGGGGCGTCGTCGTGGCCAACGAACTGCTCGACGCGCTCGCCCACGAGTGCCTGCGGGTCGGGCTCGACGGCGAGGTGGTGCGGGTGCACGTGGCCGAGACGCCCGAGGGGCGCCGCGAGCTCGAGGTGCCGCTGTCGTGGGGCTGGTTCGACGACGATGGCGTCGCCGGTCCCGCCCCCGAGCAACTAGGCCCCTATCTGGCCCGGGTGCTGCCTATGGTCGACGAGGTGCGCGACACCGGGTACCAACCGGCCGACCTCTACTGGGCTCCGGCGTTGCCCGGCACGATCACCCGCTTGGCCGAGATCCTGCGCCGTCCCGACAGCATCGGGGTGGCCATCATCATCGACTATGGCGACGCCACCATCGACGGCATCGACACCGACGAGGCGCGCCTGCGGGTCTACGGCTCGGACCAGGTCCACGGCAGCGATCCCTATCGCTCGCCCGGGCAATCCGACCTGACCTGGGATGTCGACTTCGGCGAGGTCGGCCGACTGGCCCGCGCCAATGGGCTGCGCGTGCGCTTCGCCGGGCCGCAGGGAGCGCTCGAGGTGCCGCCGATCGACCTGACCGCCAACGATGCCCTCGACCGGCTGGTGCCCGGCCGGTTCGACGAGGGGGCCGTCACGCCGGCCCACGCCTTGGCCGCGGCCTTGCTGCTGGTGACCGAGTTCCGGGCCGCGTCGAGCGGCTTCCACGTGATGATGCTCGCCGCGCCCGACGTACCCTTCCCTGAGAACGCCTTCGGTCCGCGCCAGCGGCTGGGCTGAGCGAATGTACCGGAGACCACCATGGCAGTTGACGACGATGGCGAGCGGACCGAGTTCCCTGATCAGCAGCGCACCGAGACGCCGCAGCTGACCGCCCTCCGCGCCGCTGGCTACGTCGGTGATTTCGAGATCCTCGGGGTCGAGCTGACACTCACTGGGGTCGGGCCGATCGACCTGGCCGACGTGCACATCGATCAGCAGTACCGGTTCGAGGGCGCCAGCGATCCGGACTACGAATCCCTGGTGCTGGCCCTGCACCTGCCGGCTACGGGCGCTCGTGGCGTGCTGGTCACGGCCTACGGTCCGTCGGCGTCGGCCGCCGAGGGCGACATCCTGTCCCGCCTCACCATGGCCCCCGACTGCTCGCGCTCGTCCGATCAGCTGGCCGACTAGATCAGCTGGCCCTTGATGGGCTCGCCGACCCGCACGTCCTTGTGCAAGGTGGCGCCCTCCTTGACCAGGTGGCCCATCACCAGCACGTAGTTGATGCCCTTGGCCATCTGGGCCGGATTGTCGACGGTCGAGGTGTCGCTCACCGTGGCCGGGTCGATCACGTTGATGTCGGCATCGGCACCGATCTGCAGGCGGCCCTTCTTGGCCAGCATCGGTACCCGCTTCTCGAGCCGCCGAGCGGGAAGGATCGTCATCTTGGCCAGCGCTTGGGGCAGTGACAGCACGCCGCGGTCACGGACATAGGTGCCGAGCAGTCGGGTGAAGCAGCCGGTCGATCGGGGGTGGTTGTTGTTGGACGGCTCGAGGATGGCGTCGCTGCCGACCATGATCCAGTCGGTCTGCAGTCCGATGACCACGTCCTCGTCGGGGATCGCGTAGGCGGCGACCAGCTTGTTCTGGGCCTGGTACTTGCGAAACGTTGCCTCGGTGAGCCGCTCGCCGGTGCCCGGTACGGCGAGGTCGTTGTACGAGATGCGAAACCGCTGCTGCCATCCCGGCGCGAACCGAGGCGAGGCCAGGGTCGTGGCCCAGAAGTCGTACGGGTACATGCAGGCGGTGACGTCGATGCCGTCGGCCCGGGCCTGCTCGAGCGTCGCGATGGTCTCCGGCATGGTGTGGGTGCCGCCGGTGCTGGTGATGTGATCGACATGCACCGATGCACCGGTGGTCCGGGCGACCTGCAGCACTTCGGCGATGGCGGCCGCGTTGTTCTTGCCGGGGTCGTCGGGCGACGAATAGCGGACGTGGAACATCACCGGCATCTCGTGGCTCTTGGCCATGGTGGCCATGGCGTTGATCTCGGCGTCGTCGACCCATGGGGTGTACTCGGGTTCGAAGCTGACGCCGATGTAGCCGTCGGCGAAGGACTGCTCGACCTGCGCCACCATGGTGGCGATCTGCTTGTCGGTGGCGGCGACGGTGCGCACCTTGAGGTGGTCGCGCATGAATGAGTCGTCGTAGGCGCCGCCGTAGTGCATCGGCGGACGCAGCGCCGGGCTGCCGTAGGTGTTGAAGAAGTCCTTGGCCGGGGCATTGAGCCCATGCATCCCGAGGTTGGTGGTGACCCCGTCGGCGATCTTGAACCAACTGCCGTAGTCATTGGGCTCATACGACAGCAGGTCGATGAAGCCGGGAGCGACGACCAGGTTGGTGGCGTCGATCGAGGTCTTGCCTACCAATGCGTCGGTGCTGATCGCCGTGATGGTGCCGCCGTCGATGCCGACGTTGGCTACCGCGTCGTAGCCCGAGTCGGGGTCGATCACCCGGCCACCGCGGATGACCCGGTCGAAGACGTGGTCAGACGGTGGAGGGGCGGCCGCTCCATCGATCGATGGGGGCGTGGTCGGCGGGGTGCGCTCGCCCTTGACCTGCACGTGCGAGGTGGGCGCGGCTGACGGCGACGAATGGTCGGTGTCGGTTCCCAACTTGGCGATGACCGCCACCGTCACGACGCCGACTCCGGCACCGAGCAACAGCGTGCGCCGACTGATCGGGGACGGTCGCTCGGGGGGGTCAGCGGGTGGCACGGAGGTCTAATCTACCGGCTGGTTCTGGCCGCGTCAGACCGGGCGGCGCCGACCGGCGGCCACGAGCGCGCCGCCCACCAAGACGAGCCCGGCGCCCAACGCCACCCATGCAGTGGTTCGGCCACCGGTGACCGGCAGGGCGCCGCCGTGGCCGGTCGGCGGGGTGTCCGGGGCAGGGGGCGGCGGCACCAGTGCTTCGGACGTGGACGTAGTCGATGGGGTGGTCGTGGTCGCGGACGTGCTGGTCGAGGTCGAGGTGGCCGGCACCGACGTCGTACTGGCGGTCGTCGTCGTGGTTACGGGCCGAGTGGTCGGGGTAGCTGGTCGGGTGGTGGTGGTGGTCGTGGTAGCGGTCGGGAGCGTGGTCGTGGTCGTCGTTGCCGTCGGGATGAGGCCGGCGGTGGCGGCCAGCGTGAGCCAGGCCGGTCGGGCGACCCGTTGGGCCCGAACGGTTGTCGAGGCCAGCGCTGAGAGTGTTGGGTCGGGCGTGGCGGCGTGAGCCGAGAACCTGGCTCCGACCGTCGGATCGGTCAGTCGATAGGTGCGGTGCAGCGATCCGTCGGCGCCACTGATGGCTCCGTCGGTCGAATCGAGCGTCGCGCCGTTGGCCTCGATCCGCACCAGGGCGCCGATGACGGGCCGGCCAGCCTGGTCGGTGAGGGTGGCGATGGCTTGTC
>JAYUBX010000560.1:0-8558 GCA_043740665.1 Candidatus Neomicrothrix sp. | reverse complement strand
GCCATCGCCCTCTACCTGGCCACCGGGATGGCCTACGACGCCGCCGGCCAGGTGTCGGCGGCGCAGTGGCTGGGCTCGGTCGGCAGCCGCTCGTTCTATACGGCGGCAACGGTCGACAACGCGCCCGCATTGGTGGCGGCCGAGCTGGTCACCGGCAACGCCATGCTCAGCCCGGTGTGGGATGCGTCGGCCCACGGCCTGCTGGTCCTGGTCGGTACGAATCCGGTTGTGTCGCACGGCTACGGCACCACCATCCCCGATCCGGTGCGGCACCTGCGTGACCATCGCGATGGCGGGGGCCGGCTGTGGGTCATCGATCCGCGCCGGACCGAGACGGCGGCGCTGGCCGACGAGCACGTCGCGGCGCGACCGGGAGCCGACGTCGTCTTGATGGCCGCGTTGGCGTCGGCGATCCTGGCTGACGGGTTCGACCCGATCGAAGTGGCCGAGTTCTGCGACGCCGACGATGTCGCCGCGTTGCGGGCCGTGCTGGCGCCGTTCACGATCGAGCGGGCCGCGCTGGCTGCTGACGTCGGGGTCGATGTCATCGAGCGCCTGATCGCCGACGTGCGGACGTATCGAGGTCGGCTGGCGATCCTGTGCGGCACCGGCACGACCATGGCGACCGACGGGGTCGTCGTCGAATGGCTGCGCTGGGTGCTGCTGATCCTGACCGGGTCACTCGATCGCCAGGGTGGGATGCGCTTTCAGGACGGGCCGCTGGGGCGCCTGAGTCCGCCCCGAGCGCCGCGACCTTCGCCACCGGGACCCGCCAGCCGACCCGACCTGACTCGGGTCGCGGGCCAGGTGCCGGCCGTCGCCCTAGCCGACGAGGTCGAGGCTGGACGGGTGCGGGCGCTCGTGATCACCGGCGGCAATCCGATCGGCGCCATCCCCGAACCCGACCGGATGCGGGCGGCCCTGGCGTCTCTCGACGTGCTCGCCGTGGTGGACGTGGCCGACAGCGAGCTCACGCAACGGGCGACGCACGTTCTGCCCGCCGTCGGCCAGCTCGAACGCGCCGACGTGATGCTCGCCGCCAATCTGTCGGTGCGGTCGGGCGTGCAGGCGACCCGGGCGGTCGTCGCCCCCGGGGCCGACCGCCGTCCGGTGTGGTGGATGCTGGGCTCGCTGGCCCGCCGCATGGGGGGCGACCTGCTCGCGGGTGCCGACCCCGCCACGCTCACCGACGAGCAGTTCCTCGGCGGGCTGATGGCCCGATCTCCGTTGGACGCCGAGACGGTATTTGCCGCCGGGGCCCGCGGGCTCGACGTCGCTCCCGAGTTCGGGTGGGTGCACGACACGATGTTGCCAGCCGGGCGCTGGCGGGTGGCGCCGCCGGTGCTGCTCGACCGGCTGGCGGCCCACGTCGAGCCCGGCTCGGCCGGTCGCGGGCCCGGCCACGACATCGGACTGGTGCTCGCCTCCCGCCGCGAGGCGGCGTGGAGCAATTCGGTCCGCTACACGGGGGCGGGCGCCGAACCAGTCGTTCGGCTGCATCCGGCCGACGCCGAGGCGGCGGGCCTGGCGCCGGGAGACGGTGTCGAGGTGGCGAGCGCCCACGGCACCACGACGGCCACCGTGGCGATCGACACCAACGGGCGCCGGGGCGTGGTGTCGATGACCCACAGCCGGTCGACTCCCGGCCCGGGTCAGCTCACCAGCAGCGTCGACGGGGTCGACCCCCTGACAGCAATGCCACACGCATCCGGCCTCGCCGTCACCGTGATCCGAGCGGCCCCGACCCCGGGCGAGTAGCCGGCGGTCGCAGCGCTGGAGTCAGACGATCTCGCTGGTCTGCAGGACCGGGGCAATCGTCGTGTAGTTGGCGACGTCGGCCATGACGTCGCCCGTGCCCTCGGCGGCCATGGCCGCCCCAAGCGCATCCATCGAGTCGAAGGTGAAGTGCACGGCGGCGACGTAGGGGCCGTCGATGCCCTTGTCGATCTCGGCGCCGGCCAGTCCCCAGGTGCGCATTGCGAGGGGCACGTGGCTGTCGCAATAGTAATCGTGATCGAACGACGCACCGTCGGTCGTGGGGTAGAGGACGCTCAGTCGGGTCATGCCGCCGATCGCAGCGGTCGACCGCCGCTCGGGCTGATGGCGCGACCCGACCGGGGCCGGGCATCCCGAGTCGGTCGCCGATGCTCGGGGCTACCGTTCGATCATGGTCGACGGCACCTCGAACACCGACCCAGCCCAGGTCGCGGGAAACTTCTCGGCGTGGATGGCGCAGATGCAGGGTGCCATTCAGGGCGAGCACGGATCCGATGTCCCCTGCGGAAGTTGCACCGCCTGCTGCACGTCGTCGCAATTCGTCCACATCGAACCGGATGAGGCCGACGCGCTGGCCCACATTCCCACCGAGCTCCTGTTTCCGGCGCCGGGCCGGCCCCGCGGTCACGTGCTGCTCGGGTATGACGAGCGAGGTCACTGCCCGATGCTGGTCGGCGGCCAATGCTCGATCTACCAGCACCGACCTCGGACCTGCCGCACCTATGACTGCCGCATCTTTCCGGCCACCGGGGTCGAGATCCACGACCCAGCCAAGGTCGAGATCGGTCGGCAGGCCCGGCGGTGGCGGTTCGACTTCCCGACCGAGGACGACCGCACCCAGCAACGGGCCGTGCGGGCGGCCGTGTCGTTTCTGCGCCAGCCAGCCGACGACGTCGCGCCGATCAGCGAGACCCAGTTGGCGGTGCAGGCCATTGAGATCCATGCGCGCTTCGTGGCCGATGGCGCCATCACCGCCGATCCGATTGGCTCGTCGCGACCGCTCGACCAAGCCTGAGCCGTCGTGGATCAGGGGGCGGCGGTGACCCGAGCCACGAAGGCGCCCAGCTCGTCGAGGGCGGCATCGGCCTCGGGCACCAGCCCGGCGAAGAGCTGCCACCAGTGAGTCATCTCGTCCCACACCGCAAAGGTCGCTTCGCCGCCGGTGGCCAACACTCGCTCGACCAGCCGCAGGCCGTCGTCGAACAGGATCTCTCGGGCGCCGAGTTGCACAACCATCGGGGGCAGGCCCGACAGGTCGGCGAACAGCGGCGAGGCGGCAGGATCGGCGAGCGAGTCACCGGCGTAGAGGGTCGCCCAGTGGGCTACCAGCTCCGGCGACAAGATCGGGTCGATGGCCGCGTTGCCGATCAGGCTGTCGCCCGAACCGGTGAGGTCGACCCACGGCGACATCAGGGCGACGCCGGCCGGCAACGCCAGCCCGGCGTCGCGGGCCCGAATCAGCAACCCGACAGCCAGCCCACCACCGGCCGAGTCTCCGGTCACGACGATCCGACTGGCCGCGATGTCCTGGTCGACCAGCCATCGATAGGCGGCGAAGGCATCGTCGCCGGCCGCGGGAAACGGGTCTTCGGGCGCGAGTCGGTAGTCGACGCTGAGCACCCTGGCGCCCGAGGCCTGGGCCAGTCGGCTGCACAGCGCACCGTGGGTGCCCGGGCTGGCCATGACATAGCCGCCGCCGTGGAAGTGCAACACGACGGGCGAGATCCCGTCGTCGACGGTGGCCGGGGAGCCAACCGAGAACCAGCGGGCCGGTACGCCGTCGATGTCGATGTCGGCGACGTCGGTGCCGGCGACGAGTGGCAGCAGCGCGGCGAGACCGTCGACTCCGGCCCGGATCTCGTCGACCGTGCTGGCGGGTGTGACCGGGCTGGCCGCCAGCAAGGCGGCGATGTTGGTGAAGGCTTCACTGGCCATGGGTTCCCCTTGATGAGGTGGTGAGCTGCGCTGGTCGTCGCACCGCGGACCGGGTCAGCTGGTGAGCAGTTCGGCCGGCAGATGGCCGATCCAGTTGAGCTGGGTGAGGCTGAACGAATGGCCGCCGCTGATCTCCGTCGGTCGCAGCCGGGTGATCGAGGCGTGGAACAGCACGAACCGCTCCCACTCCCACGGCACCGGCTCGATGCCCAGCAGATAGCCGAGGGCCACCGCGTTGGTGCCGCCGTGAGCGACCACCACGACGCGCCGGCCCGGGTCGGCCAGATTCCATAGCGGTGGGTGCTGCGAGGTCTGCACCGCCCCTGTGTCGGCGAGCAGCACGCCCATCCCCGTGGTCACGCGTTCGTGGAAATCGCGAAACGACTCGCCCCCGGGCAAGCCGTCCCACTGCTGCTCGAGCGGCCGATTGCGCCCATCGATGAAGGCTTGCTCGACGATCTCGGCCGGGGTTCCGCCCCAGTCGGGTGTGGCGATCTCGGCCAACCAGGGCAGCGTCACGGGTTCGGTGTCCAGCGCCTCGATCAGCGGCGCCGCGGTCTGCTGGGCTCGCACCAGAGGCGACACGAACAGCTCGTCGATCTCGAGCCCGCGCAAACCCTCGGCGGTGATTTGAGCCTGCCGGTGGCCCCGTTCGGTGAGCGGGGGATTGTCGACGCTGGCGCCGTCGCGGACCCATTCGGGTTCGCCGTGCCGGATCAGGACCACTTCCATGCGGGCTGATCTTAGGGGTTAGCCCGGCACTCGCCGTCGGCCACGAGCGTCCCAGCAGCCGTTGTGCCAGTGCCGGCGAAGGTCGGGCGCTTCGGTCGGCACCGCGACCAGATGGCCGGTGCCGGCGGGGATGTCACGGCCGCATCCGGGGCACACGTAGAACTTGGCGGCCTGGTAGGGCTGCACCCGGCGCACCTCGACCTCGAGGCCGTCGACATCGGTATCGATCCAGGTCATGGTGGCGTCGGGGATGCTCAGCCGACGACGGCCCAGACGACCAGGCCCAGGCAGACGGCCAGCGCGGCACCGACCATGACGTAGTCGAACGGGGTGCGGCGGTGCTGACGTTGCGGATTGAATCCCACCGGGTCAGTATCGTCGACAGGAGTTCCGGTAACCTCACCGCCCGTGAGGTCGATGCGTGCGTGGGTCGTGATCGGGGTACTGGCCGTTTCGGGCCTGGTGATGGTCGCGTGCGGTGGCACCGACTCGGGGCCCAAGCCCAACGACACCGTGTTGGCCCAGGGCCAGCAGGTCTACAAGGATCACTGCGCCGCGTGCCACGGCGCCAAGGGGCAGGGTGGCAACGGTTCGAAGCTGGCCGGCAAGGTGGCGCAGACCTATCCGAACATCGCCGACCAGATCGCACTGATCAACAACGGTCGCAGCAGCATGCCGGCATGGAAGAACTCGCTGACGGCCGACGAGATCAACGCGGTGGCCCGGTACGAGCGGGAGTGCCTCGGCACGACCTGCTGAGCCGGCACGACCGGCTGGTGGACTGACGTGGCGAACCGGTTTGGCGACCGTTCTGACGAATTGACCCTTTCGCCTGTCACACCCCGTCGCTACCATGCGACCCACGCTCGTCGGCCGGCGTACGGCCCTCCTCCCTGCAGCTCACCACGCTCTCGAGGAGTGCCCCATGCTCGCCACCATCGCGTCCGCCACCCTGCTCGGGGTGAGTGGAAGTCCCATCCGGGTCGAGGTGCACGTCTCCAGCGGCCTCCCCGGTTTCAGCATCGTCGGTCTTCCTGATGCGTCGTGCCGCGAGGCGCGCGATCGGGTTCGGGCCGCTCTGATGTCCAGCGGGTTGACCTGGCCCAACCGGCGGGTCACGGTGAACCTGGCGCCGAGCGGCATTCCGAAGGCCGGCTCGGGCCTCGACCTGGCCATCGCCATCGGGTTGCTGGTGGCCGACGAGCAACTGCCCGCCTCGTGCGTGGCCGACACCGGTTTCATCGGCGAGCTGGGCCTCGATGGTTCGATCCGATCGGTGCCCGGCGCGCTGCCGCTGGTCGATGCCCTCGACAGCGGCGTCGTGGTCGTCGCCCCCGGCGCGGCGGTCGAGGCGCAGTTGGTGGGTCGCCATGTGGTGCGGGCCGCGTCGACGGTCCACGAGCTGCTGGGCGCCCTGGCCGGCGATGATCCCTGGCCGGCGTTGCCGTCGCCCGACGACCTGCCGCCGCCGCCCGAGATCGCCGATCTGGCCGACGTGCGAGGTCAACCGGTGGCGCGCTTCGCGCTCGAGGTGGCCGCCGCGGGCGGCCATCACCTGCTGATGACCGGGCCTCCGGGTTCGGGCAAGACGATGCTGGCCCAGCGACTGCCGGGCCTGCTGCCCGCGCTCGACCACGACGAGTCGATGATCACGACTCGGGTGCACTCGGCCGCCGGCATCCCGCTGCCGCCCGGCGGCCTGGTACGGCGACCACCCTTCCGGGCACCGCACCACGGCGCTTCGTCGGTGGCCATGGTCGGGGGCGGCGGCGCCCGCATGCAGCCGGGTGAGATCTCCATTGCCACCAATGGCGTGCTGTTTCTGGACGAGGTGGCCGAGTTTCACGCCGACGTCCTCGATTCGTTGCGTCAACCACTCGAAGAAGGCGTGGTTCGTGTCGCTCGGGCCAGCCATCGCACCACCTTCCCGGCCCGATTCCAGCTCATCGCCGCCATGAACCCGTGCCCGTGTGGCGACGGTGGTTCGCCCGGTGGCTGTCGGTGCAGCGACCAATCGTTGGCCCGCTATCAACGTCGACTTTCGGGTCCGCTGGTCGACCGATTCGATCTGCGCGTGCCGGTCGCTCGGCCCGATCCTCGTCATCTCGTCGGCGGCGGACCGGGCGAGACCACCGCCGTGGTCGCCGAGCGCGTGCTCGAGGCTCGGGCCCGCGCCGCGTCGCGTGGGGTACGCAGCAATGCGCTGCTCACCCCGGCCGGGCTCGACCAGCACGCCCCGTTGGCGGCCGATACATCCGACCGGCTCGAGGTGCTGCTTCGCACGGGACGCATCAGCGCCCGGGGTTTGCAGCGGGTGCGTCGGGTGGCCCTCACGCTGGCCGACCTGGCCGGCGACACCGCTCCGCTGCGCACGTCGCACTTCGATACGGCCATCGGCCTGCGGTGCGAGCCCATGACCTCAACCCGCCGACTGGCGGGTTGACCATGTCGATCGATCCCGATTCTCGCGTCGAGGCCCCACGGCTCACCCTGGTGTCGCCGCCGGCCGGCCATCTCGACTTGGCCAAGCCCGATGATCTGCCAGCCGAGGCGTGGGTCACCGCCCTCAGCTCACTCGAGGGCATGGGCCCCCGCCGGTTGCGGGCGCTGCTCGATCACTACCCGCACGAGCACGATGCCTGGCGGGCGGTGGCCGCCGGCCGGGCCCAGTCCGTGCCCGCGGTCGGGGCGGCGATGGGGCGCAAACGCGAAATGGTGGCCGAGTCGTGGGTGCGCCAGACCCGAGCGTTCGACCCGGCCGACTATTGGCGAGGCCATGGCGCGGCGGGTATCGGGGTGATGCTCCGCAACCGACCGGCCTACCCCGACCTGTTCGAGGACGACCTCGAGCCTCCGACGATTCTTTTCCACCTGGGCGATCCTGATGTTGTGGTCGGCCCGCGGGTGGCCATCGTCGGCACGCGCGACTGCACCCGCTACGGCCACGAGATCGCCTTCGAGTTGGGGCGCGACCTCTCGACCGCCGGGGTGGCCATCGTGTCGGGTCTGGCCCTCGGCATTGACAGTGCCGCCCACGCCGGGGCCATCGCCGCCGATGCCGCGCCGCCCATTGCCGTGGTCGGTAGCGGGCTCGATGTGATCTACCCGCGCCGAAACGGTCCATTGTGGCGCGAGGTGGCCCGTCGAGGGGTCGTGTGGTCCGAGTACCCCATGGGGTCGGTCCCGGTGCCGTGGCACTTCCCGGCGCGCAACCGGCTCATCGCGGCGGTGGCTGACGTGGTGGTCGTCGTCGAATCCCACGCGTCGGGTGGTGCGCTGCTCACCGCTGAAGAAGCCCTCGATCGGTCGCGCCCCGTCATGGCGGTTCCCGGGCCGGTGCACAACCCATCGTCGAAGGGCAGCAATCAACTGCTGTCCGAAGGTGGCGGCGCGTCGGTAGCCCGTGATGCCACCGACGTGCTGGTCGCCCTGGGCATGGCCTCGGGTTCGCGGCGCACATCGGTCGAGCACCGGCCGCCGCCGAGCGATGGCGATCAACTCGTGCTCGACGCAATCGGCTGGCAGCCGGCCACCCTCGATCATGTGGTGCTGCGCACCGGCGGGTCGGTGTCCGATCTGGCGGCCAGCTTGGCTCGGCTCGAACGTGACGGATGGGTCGAGCCCCGGGGTGGGTGGTTCGAGCGCGTGGCCAAGTCGGGTGGGCAGCGATGATCGCCACCGCTGGCGTCGCGGCCGGGGCCCATCCCCAGTCGGCCATCGGTCGCCGGTACCGTGGTCGATTGTGGCCATCGACCGCTGGCGCCAAACGCTGTTCCTGGCCTCGATCACGTCGGTGGCCCCCAACACCGTGTCGGCCTATCGCAGCGATCTCGCCGCGTTCATCCAGTGGGCCGAGCGGCTTGGGGTCGACGGGCCCGAGGCGATCGACCGCCGCATGTTGCGGCGCTACCTGGCCTACCTGGCCACCCGCCGCTACGCCAAGCGCACCGTGGCCCGCAAAGCCTCGACGCTGCGGCGCTACTTCGGCTGGTTGCGCCGCACTGGCGTGCTCGAGGTCGATCCTTCGTCTTCGCTGTCGTCGCCCTCGGGCGATGGTCGGCTTCCTCGGGTTCTACGCGACGACGAGATCACCACGTTGCTCGACGATCCGGGGC
>JAYUBX010000559.1:0-1834 GCA_043740665.1 Candidatus Neomicrothrix sp. | reverse complement strand
GCCAAGATTCGAACGCCATCGCTCGACCCCGCGGCGATCGAACACCACGACAACCTGTTCGGGGAGCGCCGGCGCCCCGGGATCCTGCCTGGTGCCGCGCTGACTGAACGACACAGCCACATCGCCGTCATGATCAGCCGCGACAAACTCGTTCGCTATCAGACTCGGCGTCCCGACCGAGGTCGCCCAAAGCGCATCGCCACCGGCACTGAGTCCGTTCAGTCGCAGCTCACCGTCAGGGCTTCGATCGACCAGGAAGACCATCCCACGACCGTCCGACGCAACGAGGTCAGACGGTCGCCGGAGGAAGTGGAACTGCGAGATCCCCCGGGACGCCGACGGAGTGTCGATTGGTGGACCCCAGGACTGGACCCCAGCTGTCTTCTCGGTCCGCGGGCGGAAGGTGACCGACCCAGCCATCTGGGCGAGGATCACCATCACGACCGCTACTGCGGCGATCGCCCGGTGGCGCCACACGAAAGCGACCGATGATGAGGCCGCAACTTGAGAACAATCGCGCCACGATACGGGTGGCCCCGGAGGTCTAACGGCCTCCAAGGCAGCGGGTGAGGGGTCGCCGACGAGGGCCGGGCGCGGGTCATCGGCGACCTTGAACGGGGGCGAGGCGGAAGACAGCACCGACGGCCACAGTGGTTGGAACGGTTGGATACCAGTCCCTGCCACCGGCTGCGCACCAGGCGACGCCAGGTCGCCCATTGCCGTCTGACCTATCACTGGGACCATCATCATCGACGCGGTACGACTGGCTTCGGCTTGCCGTCGAACCCATCGGCCCGTGATGGTACGTCCGACCAGCCCAATCCCAATGAGTCCCGCCACCAGACCGGCAACGGCACCCAAAGGCGTGTGCCAGTAGTCGTAGGTGGCGGTGTTCATGGCCAGAAACTGGCACACCACCACGACCGCCCCGAGCGCGATCTGGGTGCGGGAGGCCCGATAGGCCACGGCCGGCAGAATCAGCAATGGGAAGAAGACCATCGGCGCGAGTTCGAAGGCCAACCTGACTGCAGCGACCGCACACGTCGCTGCGATCAACAGTGCCGCTACTGGCCAGCGGGCACGAACGAGTACGCACCCGGCAGCAACCAGCAATAGGTCGACAGCCAAGACGGTGGGGGCCCGGAAGTCGGACTGGACGAACCCGTCCGGGAGTCGCCAGACCGCCGCCGCCGAAAGCACGACGACCGGAGCGAACGCCGTCAGGATCCACCAAATCATCCGGCACCATCGAGGCCACGGCGACCCGCCGTCACCTGCCGCAATCCCGCCGTTCACCGCCATAGCCCCATCATCGGCCAGGGAAACCCCACCTGAGCGGATCCCGACAGCCACAGTCGATCGGCTACTCCTGCACCAGTTCGATGAGGGTGCCGAACGCGGTCTTGGGGTGGATGAAGGCCACGGTCGTGCCGCGTGAGCCGGGGCGGGGAGCCTCGTCGATGACCCGGCCGCCCTGGTCCTTGACGGCCTGCAGGGCGACGGCGCAGTCGGCCACGCGATAGCCGATGTGGTGCAGGCCTTCGCCCTTCTTCTCCAAGTACTTGGCCACCGGCGAGTCGTCGCGGGTGGGGGTGAGCAGCTGGATGTAACTGTCGGCCACCTTGAGCAGCGCTTCCTCGACACCGTCGCTCTCGATGATCTCGCGATGGTTGACCACCGCGCCGAAGGTCTCGCGGTAGTAGTCGATGGCGTCGCCGAGATCGTTGACGGCGATGGCGATGTGATCGATCTCGGTCAGCAGGGGATCGACCTGCGACGAGGCCGCCGACGTCTCGACCGCGGCATCATCGCCGGGCATGCGGGCACTGAGCGG
>JAYUBX010000558.1:0-1699 GCA_043740665.1 Candidatus Neomicrothrix sp. | reverse complement strand
ACGGCTGAGCAGCTCGTCGGCTGGCTCGACCGCGTCGTCGACGAGATCAGCGCCACCCGATGCGTCGACGTCTCCAAGCCGATCCCGCCGGACTCGATGCTCCGCCGAGACGGGCGACCGATCACCGAGTCCGTCGTCGACCGGGCGCTGACCACGCAAGCGATCCTCGAGCAGGAGCAGTCGTTGATCGAGTGGGCCGATCGTCGCCTCCCCCGGGACGATGAGCCCGACGAGCCGGCGGCCGTCGGGCGAAGCCTCGTTGCACTCGATGTCGAGCAAGCATCAGTGGCCGCCGCCGTCGCCGGGCAGGCGGACCTCGTCCTCATCGTCGGGCCCGCCGGCACCGGCAAGACGACGGCGCTGCGGCCGGCGGTTGACCAGCTGCGCGCTGATCGTCGACACGCGTTCGGCGTCGCACCATCCGCAACGGCCGCACAGGTCCTCGCCGACGAGACCGGCATCACGGCGGACACGCTCGACAAGCTCCTGATCGAGCACCGACTGAACCGTCCACCCGGTCCGACGTACGACCTGCCGGCGGGCACGACCGTGATCGTCGACGAAGCCGCGATGATGCCGACGGGCAAGCTCGCCGAACTTGCAGACCTCGCCGTCATCAAGAGCTGGCGGGTCGCGCTCGTTGGCGACCCGATGCAGTTCTCGGCAGTCGGCCGTGGCGGGATGTTCGGGTTGCTCGTCGACACCTTCGGCGGGATCGAGCTGGAGAAGGTCCACCACTTCACCAACGACTGGGAGCGAGACGCCAGCCTCCGCCTCCGTCGATGCGAAGTCACAGCGGCCGACGACTATGACCAACACGGGCGACTCCATGGCGGCACCGCAGGCCAGATGGAACGACGTGCTGTGGCTCGATGGTCCGAGCTGCGCGCCGGCGGCAAGTCGACGCTGTTGATGACACCCACGAACGAGACCGCCGAACGGCTCAACATCCGCTGTCAGCAATCACTCATCAAGAGCGGCGAGATCAACCCGGACTGGCCGTCCGTTCAGGCCGGCGCGTACACGGTGCACGCCGGTGACGAGATCGCCACACGCCACAACGACCGCCAACTCCTCACCGACCGAGGCACCACCGTCAAGAACCGTGCGACGTGGACCGTCGAGGGCATCTGCGACGACGGATCGCTCATCGCCATCGTCAAGTCCGGCCGCATCTGGCTCCCCGCCGACTACGTGACCGAGCACGTCGATCTCGCCTACGCCAGCACCGGCATGGGCGGGCAAGGCCGCACCGTCAAGGCCGGCATCCTGTTCGCGGACCGGCCCACCGACATCCGCAACCTCTATGTGTCGATGTCCCGAGGCACGGAGACCAACGAGGCCTTCCTCGTGACGACCGGCGAGGAGACTGCGCTCGACGTGTTCGTCCGCGACATGACGACCGACTGGATCGATCGACCTGCGCTCAGCCGGCAGGCCGAGCTGAACAACACCGAAGTGCATCGCCCAGGACTGCTCGATAGCAATGTGCTCCGAAGGCTGATGGAGGAGCGCTACGAGATCGCCGAGCACATCCGTGATGCCGACGAGCGCCTGCGGAGCGCGACGCAGCAAGGCGCCCGCTTCGAGCGTGAAAAGACCGACGCAGCATCCAGCCTCGCCTTTCACATCGCCAAACTGGACAAGGCCCGTGACGACCTCGATCAGTTCGATCGTCCGCTCCGTCGTTCCCGGCACA
>JAYUBX010000557.1:0-1600 GCA_043740665.1 Candidatus Neomicrothrix sp. | reverse complement strand
GTCGGGCCCGACGGTCAACTGTTCATCGGTGGGTGCGACACGCTTGCCCTGGCCGCCCAGTTCGGCACACCCCTCTTCATCTACGACGAGGATCATCTGCGCGACCGCTGCCGCCAGGCCGTCGACGCGTTCGGCCCGGGCGTCAACTACGCGACCAAGGCGTTCCTGTGCCGGGCCATGGCCCGACTGGCGGTCGAAGAGGGCATGAACCTCGACGTGTCGACCGGCGGCGAATATCACGTCGTGCGCTCGGCCGGCATCCCCGCCGAGCGACTGGTGCTGCACGGCAACAACAAGTCGATCGACGAGCTGCGCACCGCCATGGCCGACGAGATCGGTCGCATCGTCGTTGATTCGTTCGACGAGATCGACCGCATCGAGCAGCTGGTCACCGAGGGGTTGCCGGTGCCGCGGGTGCTGGTGCGGATCACGCCAGGGGTCGAGGCCCACACCCACGAGTTCGTGCAGACCGGCCAGGACGACTCGAAGTTCGGCTTCGGGGTCGCGTCCGGGGCGGCCGCCGCTGCCCTCGAACGGCTGTCGGCCTCGCCGCTGGTCGAGCTGGTCGGCATGCACGCCCATGTCGGCAGCCAGGTGTTCGAGGCCCGGTTCTTCGAGCTGGCGGTCGAAGTGTTGGCCCAGTTCTTCGCCGACTACGACCTGCCCGAGCTGTCGGTCGGCGGGGGGCTCGGCGTGGCCTACGTCGAAGGCGAAGAAGCGCCGACCATCGCCCAGTGGGGCGCCGGCATCCGCCGCGCGTGTGACGCAGCCGGCGTGCGGGCCTGGGTCACGGCCGAGCCCGGCCGCTCGATCGTGGCCAGCGCCGGCGTGACCCTCTACACCGTCGGCACGGTGAAAGAACTGCCCGGCATCCGCACCTACGTGTCGGTTGACGGCGGCATGAGCGACAACCCCCGCCCGGTGCTCTACGACAGTGGCTACGAGAGCTTTCTGCCGCGGGCGGTGCAGGCCGACCGGCCCCGAACGGTGCGGGTCGTGGGCAAGCACTGCGAGTCCGGCGACCTGCTGGTGCGCGAAGCCAAGGTGCCGGCCGACCTGGCCGTCGGCGACATCCTCTGCACGCCGGTCACCGGCGCCTACGGCCATTCGATGGGGTCGAACTACAACAAGGTGCCCCGACCCGCGGTCGTGTTCGTGCGCAACGGCGAGGCGCGGCTGGTGGTGCGGCGCGAGACGTTCGACGACCTGCTGCGCTGCGAGGTCGAGTGACTCAGCCGGCCAGGGTGAAGCCCTCGTAGCCCTTGGCGACAATGTCGGCGCACTGCTCGGCGTAGGTCGGAAATCCGAGCAGCGGCATGAACACCCGGGGCTTGCCCGGCACGTTGGCGCCCAGGTACCACGAGTTGCACGAGGGGTAGAGGGTGAGGTCGGCGATGGCGTTCACGTAACCCACCCACCAGTCCTGCGCCGGTGTCGTGGCCTCGATGGTGGCCTGATCATGGTCACGCAGATAGGTGACGCAGTCGGCGATCCAGTCGACGTGCTGCTGGATCGACACCACCATGTTGGTGAGCACCGACGGGCTGCCGGGGCCGCTGATGGTGAACAGGTTGGGGAAGCCGACCGTCGACAGGCCCAG
>JAYUBX010000556.1:0-2248 GCA_043740665.1 Candidatus Neomicrothrix sp. | reverse complement strand
GACCAGAAGATGGCGGTGGCGGCCAAGGCGCTGCTGTCACTCGGACCGGGCCAGCCCCTGCGGGCCCACCAGTACCAGGAGCGCTACTTCCCGGGGTCGACGTTCAAAGTGGTGACCGGCTCGACCGGGGTGCAGACCGGCACGGTCACGCTCGACGCGCCGTCGTATCCGGTGGCCACCAGCTACACCCCGCCCCAAACCACGAAGTCGATCAGCAACTTCGGGGGCGAATCGTGCGGCGGCACCCTCGAGCCGATTCTGCGGGTGTCCTGCAACTCGGCCTTCGCCCAGATGGGCACCGAGACCATCGGGCCCGACAAGATGATCGCCGGCGCCGAGGCCTTCGGGTTCAACGCCAAGCCCCCGATCGACCTGCCGGCACCGGTGGCGTCGGCCTTCCCGACCAGCTTCACCCGCAACCTGCCGGCTCTGGCCCAGGCCTCGATCGGCCAGAACGACGTGCAGGCCACACCGCTGGAGATGGCGCTGGTTGCCGCCGGCATCGCCAACCAGGGCACCATCATGAAGCCCCACGTGATGCGCGACGTGCGCGACAGCGAGGGCTCGGTCATCGAGCGCTACGGCGTCGGTCGCTGGCTGCAGCCGATCAGCACCGACTCGGCTGCCACCATGAAAGCGGTCATGGTCGATGTCGTGGCCCGGGGCACGGCCACGGGCATGCAGATCGACGGCTACGAGGTCGGGGGCAAGACCGGCACCGCGCAGCTGGGCACCGACCCCCCGCAGTCCCACGCCTGGATCATGGGCTTCGCTGGACCTCCGGGCGATCCCCAGATCGCCATCTCGGTCGTCGTGCTCAACCAGCCCGGTGTCAACGAGGCCACGGGCGGGCGTATCGCCGCACCGATCGCCAAGCAGGTCATGCAGGCCTATCTGGCCGACCTCGCCAACGGCACGGCCACCGGCAACTGATGGCCGTGCACCCCGTGCCGAAAGAGCCGTCACCCGGCTCACTAGGCTGATCCTTCATGTCCGAGCCGAGCGCGACCGTCTTCAATGATCGCTATGAGCTGCACCGCAAGCTGGCGCGCGGCGGCATGTCCGATGTCTACCTGGCCCGTGACCTGCTGCTCGACCGTCCGGTTGCGGTCAAGGTGCTCTTCCCCGAGTACGCCAAGGACCCGACGTTCGTCGAGCGGTTCCGACGCGAGGCTCAGGCCGCGGCCAACCTGAACCATCCCAACATCGTGGCGATCTATGACTGGGGCCAGCAGAGCGGCACCTACTTCATCGTCATGGAATATGTCGAGGGCCGCAGCCTCTCCGAGATCATCCGCACCGACGGACCTCTGCACCCGCGCCGCTCGGCCGAGATCACCGCCGACGTCGCCGCCGCCCTCGGGTTCGCCCATCGCAACGGCGTGGTGCACCGCGACGTGAAGCCCGGCAACATCATCATCTCACCCAGCGGACAAGTGAAGGTGGCCGACTTCGGCATCGCCCAGGCCATCACCGGTGGCGCCGCGCAGGCCAACCTGACCCAGGCCGGCGCGGTGATGGGCACGGCGACCTATTTCTCGCCCGAACAGGCTCAGGGCAAGCCGGTCGACCCCCGCAGCGATCTCTACTCACTTGGCTGTGTGCTGTACGAGATGCTGACCAGCCGGCCGCCGTTCGCCGGTGACACACCGGTGGCCATCGCCTATCAGCATGTGCAGTCACCGGTTCCGGTGCCCAGTGCGACGGGAGTCGCGGTTCCCGCTGCGCTCGAAGCCATCGATCTGCAGTTGCTGGCCAAGGCGCCGGCCGATCGCTACGCCTCGGCCGAAGACCTGCGGGCCGATCTGCGCAACTATCTCGAAGGCCTGCCCGTAGCCGCCATGGGCGTGGCCGTCGGTGCGGCCGCCGCGGCCGTGGGCCTGGGTAACGCCACCCAGGCGGTGCCGTCGGTCGGTGCCCCGGTGGCGGCACCGCCGTCGCTGCCGGCCTACATGGCTCCCGAGCCGAAACGACGCACCGCGGTGTTCGTGTGGCTGCTGGTGGGGCTGCTGGTGGTCTTCGCGGTGATCCTGTTTCTGATCAGCACCCAGCTCAGCAAGTCGAGCTCGCGGCAGGTCTCGGTGCAGTCGGTCACCAACCAGCCGGTCGCCGACGCCACCGCGACCCTGCAGGGTCAGGGCTTCAAAGTCGACGCGCAACTCGAGTCGAACACCGACTTTGCTGCCGGCATCGTGTTCGCCCAGGACCCTCGCGGGGGGTCCAAAGCCGACAAGGGCTCGACCATCAC
>JAYUBX010000555.1:0-1783 GCA_043740665.1 Candidatus Neomicrothrix sp. | reverse complement strand
GATCAACCTGAGAAAACCCCGTGTGAGCCGGATTCAGCCCCGGGTGGATCTGGGTAAGCCTCAGCGGTCGTCGCCAGGGCCCCCGTCGAGATCATCGGTGTCGAAGTCCAGCAAGACCTGGCTCTCAGCCGGCAAGGGGCCACTCACGACCCCTGCTCGTCGCACCAGGGCGAACCCGATGAGCGGATAGATCAGCACCGAGAGCATGCCGGCTCCGACCAGCGCGGCCGCATTGCTCGGGCGCATGCGACCGGTGTCGACGCCGATCCCGGCGATGACCACCACCAGCGGCAGGGCTGTCGCCGAGAACATCGCCAGCGGAAGCCGCTGCGCCCAGTCGAGCTGCCGTCGGTAGAGCAGCAGAGCCGGCACCCCTCGAACGACCAGGAACATCAACACCAACAGCGGCAGCCGCACCAAGGTGCTCGGCGAACTGGTCAGCGCGTGCAGGTCGAAGTTCATGCCGCTGACGATGAAGAAGATCGGCACCAGAAAACCGAAGCCGATGGCGTCGAGCTTCTCGCGGACCACCTCGCCGTCGGGTCCTGTGCTGAGCAATCGAACGACCACACCCGACGCGAACGCCCCGAGCAACACGTCGAGGCCGAGGGCCGACGCGATCCAGACCAGCAGCATGATCAGCAGAACCGACACCCGCACGGACAGTTGACTGCTCGAATGCAGGTTCGCCTGCATCAGCCGCACAAAGCGAGGCGGCTGGGGCCTCGTCGCCAACAGGGCGGCGGACACCGCCACGACGATGAACACGACGAGCAGCACCGCGCTGTCCAGCGGGTTGTCGCCGGTGAGCAGCAGAGCGATCATCACGATGGGTCCGAACTCGCCGACTGTGCCGATGGCCAGCACATGGGAACCGAACGGCGTGTTGAGGATGTCGGCGTCGCGCACCAATGGCAGCAAGGTGCCGAGCGCCGTCGTGGTCAGGGCCAGACCGATGACCAAGGTGTTGAGCGCGAATCCGGTCGACACCATCACGAACGAGAAGGCGCCGGCCAGCGCCAAACGACACGGCGAAGCCGGTGACCGCCCTCGACAGCGGCCGGCCCTTGATGCGCACCAGATCGATCTCGTAGCCGGCCAGGAACATCAGAAAAGACAGACCCAGGGCAGAGAAGGCGTCGACCACGTCATCGGTGTGGGCCCACTTGAGTACCTGGGGACCGATCAGGATGCCCAGGCCGATCTCGATCACGACACCCGGTATGCGAAAGCGCCGCAGCAGATCGGCCAGCACCGGCGCCACCGCCACCACCGCCACCGCCGCGATCAGCGCAAGGGCGGCCAGGTTCACGGCACCAACCTCGAGGCCGAGCGCGGCGCCGCGAGTCATGTCAGGCGGCCCGCAGCTCCTCGGTCTCGACCGCCGACCACAGGGCGGTGCGGGCCCGGTCGGCCGCCAGGGCCGAGAGCTGATTGGTGACGATCACGCCCTCGATCATGTCGCTGAGCACGGCGACCCAGGGCCGCCCCCGCAATCGAATCGAGACGGTGGCGCCACCGTCGGGACGGCGCCGAACCGATCGCTCGACCCCGGCCAACCGGGGCGGACTGCGGAACCCGGGGACGTCGAGCCCGCGGCTGCGGGCGACCTGACCAAGAGAGCGGGCGGCTGAGGCGAATCGCAGGGACGTGGCTTCCATCACCGCTCATCATGACGAGGGGGTGTGACAGTGTGAGCCGGTGGAATCGGAAGCACCCGAACTGAACGCGGCTCAGCAACAGGTCGTCGACCTGCTCGGCTCGGCCGGCGGTGATCGTCCCC
>JAYUBX010000554.1:0-5710 GCA_043740665.1 Candidatus Neomicrothrix sp. | reverse complement strand
CCCAGCCACCTTCGAGCAGGCGGCCCGTAGTCCGCGTGTATTTCCGTGAGCACGGCCTGAAGGTCGAACTCGGCCTCTCGCTCGCCGACCCGGAAGGCTCGAACCCAATTCGCTTCGAGGTAGTAGCCCCCGAGTGCCTCCAACTCGTGGTACGGGCGGAGATCAGACATCGGCTGGCTCCTGTCACTCGCCGGAGTCACGAAGTGTGACATCGACCGCTCGGAGACTGCGTGTATTGCTCACGGCGACCGCCCGACAGCGCCTCGAGCAGCTCGGGCTTCCCCTCCGCCCATGCGCCGCCGACCATCGCCCAGGGCAGATCGAGCGGGTCGGCAAACAGTCCGGCTGGGCCGACACGGCGGTCGACCGCCTGGTAGTTCTCCTCGCCGATCCGCGGGAGGAAGCCGTGATCGAATTCCAGATCTATAGGATTTCTTATTGACGTTGTCGCGACGTACGATAAGACAAGAGCACGACAGAGTGCTACTCATTCCTACGACGAGGTGTCATGACGACTCTGACCTCCCTGCTCGATCACCTCTACGAGGGTGATGTCGTCGACACCACCGACGTTGCGCGGGTTAGCGACACGAACCCCCGCAGCGTCACCCGCTGGAGGGCAAGCGAGTCCGCTCCTCGGCGGGATGCCGAGGAGCGGCTCCTTGAGCTTCGAGCGGTCGTCGATCTGGCTCGCAAGGTCATGCGCGACGACGCGGCCCGCTTCTGGATGCGGTCGCCGAACCCTGATCTTGGCTATGAGAAGCCTCTCGACCTGGTGGCCGCTGGTCATTACCAGCAGGTGATCGATCTGCTGCTCGCACTCGCGGAGGGCGTGACGGTCTGACATGTCCCCGTTCGAATCGAGAACGCTGGGCACCGTCCAGGCAATCTCGGTCACGGTCGTCGCCTATCGCAACCAGGCGCGTGGCTTTGACCCTCGCAGCGGCGAGGGGGCGCGACGCCTCGGTGGGCGCTTCAACCCGCCGCACAGCTTCCCCGTGTTGTACCTGTGCCTGACCAAACCGTGCGTCGTCGCTGAGCTGACGAAGCGAGCCGAACGTCAAAGCCTGAACCTCGCGGACCTGTTACCACGCGAGCTCTGGCAGATCGATGCCGACTTGGACAACGTCCTCGATCTCACTGACCCGGAGGTGCTCGCCGAGCTCGGCCTGGTGGCCGACGATCTCGTTCGGGAGGACCATCAGTTCACGCGAGAGATCGGGGAAGCTGCGCACGAGCACGGCTTCCAGGCGATCCGATCCAACTCAGCCACCGCTGTCGACCAAGTGATCGCGATCTTCCCGGAGCGGCTTGCTGGGGCGGTCCTCGACGTGATCCTCTTGGGCGACTGGAACGTGCCCGACGACCTTCTCGATTGACCCGTGGGTCAACCGACGCCGGCGTTCTGGGGCACGAGAGGCCATGGCCAGATGCCCAGAGACACCGGCCTCTGTGCTTAGCGGTGGCCGGGGAGTCGGCACGCTCTGAACTAGCCGTTGTGCGCTGTAGCGGTCTCGCTGTTCACCCCGCGAAGCGACACGGATCCGTGTTACACGGGCGATCGTCAGGGCCGAGGAGCCTCGGCGAGCAAGTCGGCGTGAAGATGCGCCGACGCGTCGAGGACTTCCAGTCCGACAGCCTTGCCGTCCTTGAAATCGAGCACGATCGTTGCTCCCGGCCGCCCAGGGCATTCGACCGAAACGCTGTCACGACCCGACATCAGAGGTTCGTCCGTGAGGTAGACGTAGGCAGCGTCGACTTCGGCGTCGTAGGAAATCCTCATTGGCGCACCGCACAGGGCGCCCTGAAAGGGCGGTTCTGGGGCGGCGTCGAACGCTCACGCACACGCTGGCAAACGCCGGCTTGGCTCGTCGGCCGACGCCGGAATCGAGCTAGGAAGCTCGTTCGGCCCGGAACAGCGGCGTGACCGATGAGCGTCGATCGCGGAGCTGCCATCCCTGCGGCACCGTCATCGAGGTGGCGTGGCGTCGGCAGAGATCGTAGGTGGACGGATGGGCCTCGTTGGCCACATCGTCGAGCCAGACCGTGCGGCCGGCGTAGTCGTAGGCGAAGGTCGCGGCAGCGAAATCGCGGCAACCGGGTCGGGCGCACTGACGGCTCATGGCTCTGACGCTAGCCAAGCGACCGAGGGTCGGCACGGACCCCACTAGCTTGGCTGCCGTGTCGAGCGAAAGGGTCGAGCCGAAGCAGATCCGGTGGGGGCTCGGCGACGTGGTGCTCGGCTTCCTGGCCGGCGAGATCCTGTCGATCTTCGCCTACCTGCTGGTCGTGTCGATGACGCACTACGCCACCTCGGGCCCGACCGGAAGCGGCGCCGCTTTTGGCCAGGTAGCCGGTCACCTGGCCTCCGGGCAGCCGCCGGCCTACCTGGGACCCATGCCCCTGTGGCTGCAAGCGATCGTGCAGATCCCGTTGTGGGGCTGCCTGCTGGGCGTGCCCATCGCTGCCACCATCACCAAGGGCAACGGTCCCATCCGTGACATCGACCTGCGGTTCCGGCCCATCGACATCCCGGTCGGCGTCAGCATCGGGGTGGCGGCGCAACTGGTGTTGGTGCCGTTGATGTACTGGCCGATCATGCGGCTGATCGGCAACCAGGACGTCTCTGCCGCAGCCCGGCAATTGACCGACCGGGCGACCGACCCACTGGGCATCGTGATGTTGTTCCTCATCGTCGGCATCGGCGCGCCGATCGCCGAGGAGGTCTTCTTCCGCGGCCTCACCCAGCACGCGCTGACCCGTTGGGCAGGCCGCTGGGTCGCCCTCATCGGCACCGCCGCCTTCTTCGCCTTCACCCACTTCGAGCTGCTGCAGTTCCCGGCCCTCTTCGTCTTCGGCCTGATGCTCGGCGCCATGGTTTTCGCCACCGGACGCCTCGGCACCTCGATCTGCGCCCACCTGGGCTTCAACCTGGTCGCGGCGGCAACGCTCGTCTGGCAGGTCTCGTTGCCCCTCGGGGCACTGGTCGCCATCGGCCTGGCCGGGTTCGTCGCCAGTTGCTGGCTGGTGGTTACCTACCGGTCTCGTTCGCAAAGGCCGAACAGGGTGACGGCGTCGTACTCATGAGGAATGGCACGATGGGAGCGTTATGTCCCAGACCCTGATCGACGACCGTCCCACCTCCGGGCCCGACGACGGCGAGCCCGGCACGCCCGCTGACCCTGACCTCGGAGCCGACGTACCCACCGACGAGCCGTCGCCGGGCCGTCTGGCGTCGGCCTGGAACCGATTCGTGGGCATGCCCATCGAGGGCTGGATCGGCCTGTTCGTGGTCGGCTGTTGCGTCGCCTTCGTGTTCTGTCAGCTGGGCCCGGCCAACATCTTCACCAACAACACCCCCGCCGGCGGCGACATGGGGGCTCACGTGTGGGGACCCGCGTACCTGCGCGATCACCTGCTGCCGTCCGGTCGGCTCAGCGGCTGGACCCCCGACTGGTACGACGGGTTCCCCGCCTTCACCTTCTACATGATCGTCCCGTCGCTGGCGATCGCCCTGCTGAGCTACATCATCCCCTACGGCATCGCCTTCAAGCTGATCGCCATCAGCGGGGTGTGCACCCTGCCGATCGCCGCCTGGGCCTTCGGTCGACTCAGCCGGTTGCCGTTCCCGACGGCGCCCCTGTTGGCCGTCGGCGCCACCGCCTTCCTGTTCGACCGGTCGTTCTCGATCTACGGCGGCAACATCGCGTCGACCCTGGCCGGCGAGTTCGCCTTCTCGATCTCGCTCTCCTTTGCGGTGCTCTACCTCGGAGTGCTGAGTCGCAGCTTCGAGTCGGGCAAGTACCGAGCCTGGGCGGCTGTGCTGTTTGCGCTGTGTGCGCTCTGCCACCTCATCCCGCTGTTCTTCGCCCTGGCGGGCACGGCCGTCTGGTTCGCCCTGCAGCTCGACTGGGGCCGGGTGAAGTTCTGGATGTGGGCGGTGCTGGTGGCGCTGTCGTTCGGCGGGGCCGAGGTGCTGAGCAAGCGACTACTGCCGTCGGGTCAGCTGAGCTGGCCGATCTACGCGCCCGCCGCGGTCGTCTTCCTGGGCTTGCTGGTGGTCGTCGCCGTGGTGCTGGGTGTGATCGACCTGACGCGGACGCGAACCCCGTGGTTGGTCGCGGTGCCGGTCCTCGTGGTGGGTAGCCTGCTGACCTCGTTCTGGATCGTGCCCTTCTACCTGCGTGGCGCCTACCTCAACGACATGGGGTGGGAGAAGAAGACCAACTACGCGAACTATCTGTTCACCCGGGCCACCCTCGATTCGCAACTGAGCGACAAGCCCGGCATCGGCTACCTATTGGTGTTGGCGGCCATGGGTGTGCTGCTGTCGCTGGTCTACCGCCGTCGGGGCGGGCTGTTCTGGGTGGCCATGGCCGCCATCGCCGCCGTGGCCTTTCTCTACATGCCCCAGGGCCGGCTGTGGAACGCCCGCCTGCTGCCGTTCTACTACCTGGCGATCTATCTGCTCGGGGCGGTCGGGGTCGCCGAACTGGGCCGCACCCTGGCTCGCATCGTGTCGCCCGACGTACGGCGTCCGATCCGTCCGCTGCTGTGGTTCACCGCCGTGGCCGGGCTCGGCGCGTGGCTGCTGGTGCTGGCCCTGCCGCTGCACACCCTGCCCGGCGGCTCGTACGCGGCCAACGGCAAGACCTGGACCTGGGGCCCGGTGTCGACGACCGACTCGAGCTTCATCCCCAGTTGGGCCAGTTGGAACTTCACCGGCTACGAAGGCAAACCGGCCTACCCCGAGTATCACGACGCCGTGCAGACGATGGCCCAACTCGGGCGCGACAACGGCTGTGGTCGGGCCATGTGGGAGCAAGAGCCGCAACACGATCGCTACGGCACGCCGATGGCCATGATGCTGCTGCCGTTCTGGACCAACGGCTGCATCGGGTCGATGGAGGGTCTCTACTTCGAGGCGTCGGCGACCACGCCCTACCACTTCCTCAACCAGGACGAGCTCTCGACGTCGCCGTCCAACGCGCAGCGCGATCTGCCCTACGGCCCAGGCGCCCCCAACCGCGACGAGTTCAACTTGGGTGTGCAGCATCTGCAGATGCTGGGCGTGAAGTACTACATGGCCATCTCGACGCCGATGATCGATCTGGCTCGCAGCAACCGCGAGCTGACCGAGGTTGCATCGAGTGGACCCTGGGTGATGTTCCAGGTCGCCGACAGCGAGTTGGTCACCGCCCTGCAGAACGAGCCGGCTGTGGTCAACGGCGCGTCGGCCGGGGGCAAGACCTGGTTGAAGGACACCGTCAGCTGGTACATGGACAAATCCGATTTCGATGTGCCGGTGGCGGCCAGCGGCCCGGCCGATTGGCAGCGCATCAACTCGGGTGCCACTCCCGAGAAGCGGCCGGTGGGTACGACCGAGGTGTCCAACATCTCGAGCGGTACCGACACCATCTCGTTCGACGTCAGTCAGGTCGGCGTGCCGGTTCTGGTCAAGGCGTCGTACTTCCCGAACTGGCAGGTGTCGGGGGCGAGTGGTCCCTATCGCGTCAGTCCCAACCTGATGGTCGTCATCCCCACCAGCACCCATGTGTCGTTGCACTACGGCTACACGTCGGTCGACTTCCTCTCGTGGGCCATGACGCTGCTCGGCATCGTCGGCCTGTTCTGGCTGTGGCGTTCGAAGCCCGTGGTCATGGCCGAGACGCCCGCCATTTGGCGCGAGGCCGACGAGTGGGACGACGCC
>JAYUBX010000553.1:0-9492 GCA_043740665.1 Candidatus Neomicrothrix sp. | reverse complement strand
GGCAACGGCGGGCCCGACGACGTGATCTGGGCGGCGCTTCCCGGTGCCGGCATGGCCCTCGTACTCGGCCGTGACGGCGCACCCTTCCATGCCCGGGAGCGGCGCCAGGCGGCAGCGCTGGCGCGGATCGTCGACACCAGGTTTTGCGAGCTGAGAACCCACGAGTCGCGACGCCTGCACCCGTCCAACCGCTGAACGAGCGGTTCATCGATCGACCCCGTTCTCCGGGCCGGCCGATGGAGGCACCACCCCCCGGGTGCCTCCGTCGGTCAGGCCGGGACCCAGTGGCGCGACCGCTCGACCGCTCGCAGCCACCGGGCATAGGACGCGTCGGCATCAGCCGGATCAGCAACCGGTTCGACTCGGCGGTCGAGCACCCAGTTGGCGCTGATCTCGGTACACGAGCCCCAGAATCCTTCGGCCAACCCGGCCAGGTAGGCGGCGCCGAGTGCGGTGGTCTCGGGCACGGTCGGCCGACTGACCGGCACCTGCAACTGGTCGGCCTGCAGCTGCAGAAGCAGGTTCATGGCCGACGCCCCACCGTCGGCTCGCAGGGCATTGACGGCCCGACCCGAGGCGGCCGTCATGGCGTCGACCACGTCGCGGGTCTGGAACGCCATGGCCTCGACCACGGCCCGGGCGAGGTGGGCCCGGCCGGTGCCGCGGGTGATGCCCAGCAGGGTGCCGCGTGCGTACGGATCCCACCAGGGGCTGCCGAGGCCAGTGAAGGCGGGCACCAGCATCACCCCCTCGGTGTCGGGGATCGACGCCGCCAGCGCCTCGACCTCGTCGGCCTGCTCGATGATGCCCAGGCCGTCGCGTAGCCACTGGATGGCGGCGCCCGTGACGAAAATGGCGCCTTCGAGGGCGTAGTGCGTGACCTCGGGCGACCCCGCCGGCCCGCCGAGGGCTTCGCCGGGGACCGTCCAGGCCAGGGTGGTGAGCAGCCCGTCGACCGGCTCGGGACAGGTCTCGCCCACGTTCATCAGCACGAACGAGCCGGTGCCGTAGGTGTTCTTGGTCATGCCCGGCTCGAAACAGGCCTGACCGAACAGGGCGGCCTGCTGATCGCCGCCGACGCCGCTGATCGGCACGCCGGCGCCAACGCCCGGCGTGCCTGGCGCGGTGACCCCGAAGCGGCCGCTCGACGGCCGCACATCGGGCAGCATCGATGCGGGGACGCCGAACAGCTCGCACAGCTCGGGCGACCACTGCCGCTGGCGAATGTCGTACAGCAGCGTGCGGCTAGCGTTCGAGCCGTCGGTGGCGTGCACCGCTCCGCTGGCGTCGGTGGGTTCGGACCCGCCGGTCAGGTTCCACAACACCCAGGCGTCGATGGTGCCGAAGGCCAGGTGGGGTCCCGGCGTGATGTCCGCCTCGGTGAACAGCCACTCGAGCTTCGACGCCGAGAAGTAGGGGTCGAGCACCAATCCGGTGGTGTGGCGCACGAGAGGCAGGTGGCCAGCGTCGCGCAGCTCGTCGCAGCGGGCGGCCGTGCGACGGTCCTGCCACACCAGGGCCCGGTGGACCGGGGTGCCGGTGCGTCGATCCCAGACCACGGTGGTCTCGCGCTGGTCGGTGATGCCGATGGCGGCGACGGTGTGGCCGCCATCGGCCAACAGGGTGGCGACCTCGGTCAGGGTGGTCGCCACCGCCTGCCAGATCTCGTTGGCATCGTGCTCGACCCAACCGGGTTGCGGGAAGTACTGCGCGAACTCGCGATAGGACGAGCCCACGACGGTGCCGGCGGTGTCGAACGCCATCGCCCGCACACCGGTTGTCCCTGCATCGATCGCGATCACGACGGCCACGAGCGCAGAGGCTACGCGCGACGGCTGGCGTAGGGTGGCGCCTTGTCCCCTCGTGCTCGTGGAGGATCAGTCATGCGGGTTGCCATGCTCACCGGCGGGGGCGACTGCCCCGGGCTCAACGCGGTGATGCGCGCCGTCGTGCGCAAGGGCGAGCGTCAGTTCGGCGACCAGTTGGTGGGATTTCTCGACGGCTGGCGCGGGGTCATCGATGGCCTGACCGTGCCCATGTCGGTCGAGACCATGCGGGGCACGCTGCCGAGAGGAGGCACCGTCCTCGGGTCATCGCGTACGAACCCGTACCGGATCGATGGTGGCGTCGAGGCGTGCCGTAACTCGCTCGACCGACTCGGCATCGATGCGCTCATCGCCATCGGCGGCGACGACACGTTGGGCGTGGCCGACAAGCTGGCGGCCGAGGGCGTCGCCGTGGTCGGCGTGCCCAAGACCATCGACAACGACCTGAGCGCGACCGAGATGACGTTCGGATTCGACACCGCGGTTCAGATCGCCACCGAGGCGATCGACCGTCTGCACACGACGTCCGAATCGCACCATCGGGTCATGGTGTGCGAGGTCATGGGTCGCCACGCCGGCCACATCGCCGTGTGGTCGGGCATCGCGGGTGGGGCGACGATGATCCTCATCCCCGAAGAACCGTTCGACATCGGTGAGGTGTGTGATGCCCTCATCCGTCGCCATCAGCTGGGCAACTTCGGTTCGATCGTGGTGGTGGCCGAGGGAGCGACCCCGAAGCAAGGCACGTTCGCCACCATGTCGGGCGAAGTCGACCAGTTCGGTCACGCTCGGTTGGGGGGCATCGGCCAGCAGGTGGCCGACCAGATCGAGGCTCGCACCGGGTTCGAATCTCGGGCCACCGTGCTCGGTCACGTGCAGCGTGGCGGCAGCCCAACCGCGTTTGACCGCGTGCTCGCCACCCGCTTCGGGGTCGCGGCTATCGATGCGGTGCACGACCGCGCCTTCGGCACGATGATGGCCCTGCAGGCCGGTCAGATCGTTCGGGTGCCGTTGGCCGAAGGGGCCGGCCGACCGAAGCTGGTCGACTCATTGCTGTATCACGGCGTGGCCGAGGTCTTCTTCGGCGGCTGAGCCGGCGCGGGTCACCGGCCGCTTCCGTCACTCCAGCGTAGATACAGGTCGGTTTCCGACCTGGATCTACGCATGCCCGGGGGGACAGAAGGTCAGAGGGTGCGGAGCAGGCGGGGGTAGTCCGATCGGCTGATGGCCTGGCCGGCGGTCGAAGCCTGATCGTCGAGCGGCACGGCGCCGGGTTGACCGTCGATCCAGAAACGGACGGCACCCACTCCGGGCAGCTCGGTCGCGGTGAAGACGATCTGGGCCGCCGCCATCCGTTGTCGCGTCAGCTCGACGCTGCTGAGCCCAGAAAGGTCGAGCTCGAGCACGCTGGCGTTTATCGTCGCAGTGCTCACGCTGACCGTCGACGGGATCGCATTGGTCTCATCGGTGCCCGAACCAACGTCGCCCGGGCGCTCGGCGATGAGCTGCTCGATGACCTGGCGAGGCAGATCGCTCTGGTCCACCACGTTCACGATGTTGGCGCTCACCGGTATCAGCTTCTCGCGGTCGCCGATCATGCTGACCAGGTAAAGGGTGGCCTTCTGGCTCAGGGCACTCGGCCCCGGTGCGGTGGTGGTCGCCGTCGAGATCAGTTGCGGGGGCAGCGCATCACGGTCGATGGGTCGAGCATGGTCATCGCTGGGGATGCCGCAGCCCACGACGACGACGCCGGCAATGACGACCGACACCAGCGCGAGCATGGCGCGTTTGCGACTCATGGGGCGAGAGGCTGGTCGGCGATCAGGACCGCCCGGTCGGGGGTCTCCGGTGCGGCATCGAGCGGTAGGTCGTCGTCGACCGGATCGAGCGGTACGACCGGCAGCTCGACCACAAAACGGGCGCCCGATTGTCCATCGCGGCGACTCTCGACCCACACCCGGCCGCCGTGCAGCCGCATGTGCTCGTCGACCAGGGCGAGACCGAGCCCGACACCACTGTCGCTGGCCCGATTGCCACCTTCGCTGCCGCGCGAGAACCGGTCGAAGATCACCTCACGTTCGGCTTCGGCCACCCCATTGCCTTGGTCCTGCACCGCGATCTGGGCCACGTCGCCGTGCACGACGATGACCACATCGGTCGCGCCACCCGCGTACTTGTCGGCGTTGTCGAGCAGGTTGGCCAACACGCGGGCGAATCGCCGTTTGTCGACCTGCACCACGACGGTGCTGACCTCGTCGTCGTACTGCACCGGCACGCCGCCGCCGCCCAGCACGCTGACCGCCTGTATCACCATCTCGGCGACCAGCACCTCCTCGAGGTGCAGCTTGATGGCGCCGGCGTCGAACCGCGAGATCTCGAGCAGATCCTCGACCAGTTGTTGGAACCGGTCGACGTCGGCCGACAGCAGGTCGAGCGCGGTCTGGGCCCGTTCGGGCATCTCGTCCCGGCTGTTCTCGAGCACCTCGACCGAGGCGGCCAGGGTCATGAGCGGCGAGCGCAACTCGTGACTGACCTCGGACGCGAACCGCGCGTCGCGATCGACCCGGTCTTCGAGCGCCTGGGCCATGTGGTTGAACGGCACCGCCAGCACGTCGAGGTCGGGGTCGTCGCCGACGGCCAACCGCGTGTCGAGTCGTCCCCCGGCGATGGCTTCGGCGGCCGCACCCACATCGAGCAGGGGGGCCAGCGTGCGACGCGACGCCCACCAACCGAGCAGACCGCCGGCCAGGATGGTGATGATCGACGCGCCGATCAGCGTGATGGCCAGATTGTCGAGCGTGCGTTGGGCTTCCTTCAGCGACACGCCTTCGAAGTAGGCCGCGTTGGCGGCCGGGATGGGCACCCCGACGGCGAAGTACGACTCGCCCCGATAGCTGAACCGCATGCGAGCGGGGTTGCCGGCCGTCACCTCGTCCCGCAGCGACTGGGGGAGCGCGTTCTGGTTGAAGCCCACCGTGTTCTTGGCGTAGTAGTTGCCCTGGTACTCGATCACCGGCAGGGCGCCCTCAGGGGTGGGCAGCGAACCGATCAGGCTCTCCATGTCGGCGCCGGTCGAGCCGATGCCGCTGCGGACCGTGCCGGCGTTGACCAGGGCGCGCGAAACGGCGGTGTCCTCGCGCTGCTTGACCAGGTTCTCGCGGGTGAGTCCAAAGGTGGTCACCGCCAGGATGGCGCTGAGCAGGGCCGCGCCGAGGGCGTAGGTCAGAGTCAGCCGAGACCGCAGTCCGAGCCGCCGTCGTGGAGGGTTTCGACGTAGGCGCAAGTTGTTCCTCATGGTCGCCGGCCTCGCCGACGCGCCATGCGCCGACTCAGGTCTGGAGCTTGTAGCCCAGTCCCCGCACGGTCACGACGTGCCGTGGGTTGGCCGGGTCGGCCTCGATCTTGGTGCGAAGACGGCGGACATGTACGTCGACCAGGCGTCCGTCGCCGAAATAACCGTAGCCCCACACCCGTTCGAGCAGGACCTCGCGGCTGAACACCCGGCCCGGGCTCGACGCCAGCTCGACCAGCAGCCGGAATTCGGTCTTGGTCAGGTGCACTTCGTGGCCGTCGCGCAGCACCATGCCCTCGTCGGGGATGATCTCGAGGTCACCGAACTTCAGGTGGGCGATCGCCGGATCGGTGGTGCGGGCCCGGCGCAGCAAGGCACGGATGCGGGCCGAGAGCTCTTTGGGGGCGAATGGCTTGGTGAGGTAGTCGTCGGCGCCGGCTTCGAGCCCGGCCACCACATCGTGGGTGTCGGCGCGGGCGGTGACCATCACGATGGGCACATCGCTCTGGCGACGGATGGCCCGGCAGACCTCGAACCCGTCGATGCCGGGCAGCATGATGTCGATCAGCACCACGTCGGTGGGATGGCGATTGAACGACTCGAGGGCGTCCTCGCCGTTGTCGGCCTCTTCGACGGTCCAGCCCTCGTCTTCGAGCGCCATCTTCACCGCAGTACGGATGCGCTCGTCGTCCTCGACGGCCAGAATTCGGGTGCCCACGCTTCCATCGTGCCCGAATTCGCCGTGAATGGGGCCGATACCCCCCACTCGAACGCGACCGGGCATCGTCGCCGCTAGGTCGAGGCCGAGGTGGACGGCTGGTTTCCGGCATTCTGCAGCAGGGCGATGAGCCCGGGTGACAGCGCCGCTGGGGCGGCGACCAGCGTGGCGGTGGCCGGCGTCGGCCCGGGCAGGTAGGTGACCTCGGCGCCGGCCTCGGCGGCGATGAGCGCTCCCGCAGCCAGGTCCCAGGGAGCCAAGCCGAGCTCGTAGTAGGCGTCGACATGGCCGCAGGCTGCCGAGCACAGGTCGAGCGCAGCCGAACCCATGCGGCGGATGTCGCGGATGTCGCCGATGATCCGGGCCAGAATCGCCGCCTGGCCTCGTCGCCGGTCGGCGTCGTAGCCGAAGCCGGTCGCCACCAGCGCTCGGGCCAACTCGGTCTCGGCCGACACGTGGATCGGCTGGCCGTTGCGCGTCGCGCCCCGGCCCTTCACCGCCCGAAATCGGTCATCGCTGGCGATGTCGACCACCACGCCCACGACCGCCGCTCGCCCGGCGTGGTCGTCGGTGGTGGCGCCCTCGTCGAGCTCGGCGGCGATCGAAACCGAGAAGCTCGGATGGCGATAGAGGTAGTTGGTGGTGCCGTCCAACGGATCGATCACCCAGCGGATGCCCGAGGTTCCGGCCCGGTTGGTGCCCTCCTCGCCGAGGATGGCGTCATCGGGTCGTTCGGCCAGCAACTGGTCGACGATCAGTTGCTCGGCCGCCTTGTCCATCTCGGACACCATGTCGGTGCCGCTCGACTTGGTCTCGATCTCGACCTGCACGCGCTCCAGACCCTGACGCAGCAGTTCGGCGGCCTGACCGGCGACCCGTTCGGCCAGGTCAGCCAGGTCGGCGAGGTCGGGCAGATCGGGCCGGTCATCGTTCATGACGGCCATCTTGGTCCTTGTACGGTGTCGCCGTGCCCGCCGCTGAGCCGTCGACCACCGTGAACCTGTCTGGCGAGTCGTCTCGCGACGTCGCTCGTCGGGTGCTGGCGGTCTACGCCCACCCGGATGATCCCGAGGTGTCGTGTGCCGGCACCCTGGCTCGATGGGCCGACGAAGGAGCCGAGGTCCATCTGGTCATCTGTGCCCGGGGCGACAAGGGTCGCACGGCTGCCGGCATCGATCCGGCCGACCTGGTGGCCCGGCGAGCCGACGAGGCCGAGGCGGCCGCGCAGGTGCTGGGCCTGGCCGGCCACGAGAACCTGGGCTACCCCGACGGCGAGGTCGACAACACCTTCGAGCTACGAGCCGAGCTGGTCGCCCGGATCCGAACCTGGAAGCCTGACGTGGTGGTCTCGTGCGACCCGACGGCCGTGTTCTTCGGCAACCGCTACGTCAACCACCACGACCACCGGGGCGTGGGCTTTGCCGTGCTCGACGCCTGCGCGCCGGCCGCCGCCAGTCCGCTGTACTTCCCCGATGCCGGCCCGGCCCATCAGGTCGGCACGGTCTACTTGTCGGGCACCCTCGAGCCTGATACCTGGGAAGACATCACCGGCACGGTCGACCGCAAGGTCGAGGCCCTGCGCTGTCATCGCAGCCAGGTCGGTGACGATCTCGAACTGGTCGGCGAGGTGGTGCGGCGCCGGGCGGCTACGGCCGGCGCCGATGCGGGCCTGGCTCACGCCGAGTCGTTCCGGGTGCTGCACCTTCGCTAGAGGCCAGAACCAGCGGGGGGGATCAGCGCACGCGGGGCCGTTTGGCGGGTGGCGTGGCCGGCCGATCGGGACCGGTGGGACGGCGTTGGATCGATTGCCATTCACCCATCGCCCGCAAGGCCAGCACGACCACGACGGCGACACCGCCGGCACCGATGAGGCCCCCGATCAGCGCGCCGACGGCGTTGGCGGTGTTGGACGACGAGTGGTTCTGCAGGTCGGTGAAGCCGTAGCCGATGAAGGCGCCGATCGCCCCCGACACGATGATGGCGACGAATCCGAGCACCCGAGCCGTCACCGACGGCAGGGCGGTGGGTGCCGTCGCGGCGGACGACAGGGGCGGGGTGCCGGGGGTGGGATCAGCGGAGGGCGACATCGCTCCTCATGCTACGGGGCGGGGCCAGACCGTTGACAGTCAGCGCCTGACCGGCCGGGTGCTCGGGACCGCGGCTCCGGCGAGGCGCGGCGCCCTCTACAGTGAGCGGCCGTGAAGCCTCTCGTCGTCCTGCCTACCTACAACGAGGCGGAGAACATCCTGATCGTCCTCGATCTGGTCCGCGAGCACACGCCGCAGGCAGCGGTGTTGGTGGTCGACGACGGCAGCCCGGACGGCACCGCCGACCTGGCCGAGAAGTGGGGCGCCGAGAACGGTGGGGTCGACGTGTTGCGCCGGGCCGAGAAGTCCGGGCTCGGGTCGGCCTACCGAGCCGGGTTCAACTGGGGACTCGACCAGGGCTTCGAGATCCTCATCGAGATGGATTCTGATCTGCAGCACGATCCGGCCATGCTGCCGGCGCTCATCCACGCGGTCGAGGACGGCGCCGACCTGGCCATCGGCTCTCGTTACGTGCCGGGAGGCGCGGCGCCGGGCTGGAAGTGGTTCCGCCGACTGATCTCGCAGGGCGGCAACATCTACGCCGCCATGGTGCTGGGCCTGCACGTGCGTGACCTCACCGCCGGGTTTCGGGCCTACGCCGGCACCGCGCTCGAGAAGATCGCGCTCGAACAGGTCAAGGCCGACGGCTACGGGTTCCAGATCGAGATGGCCTACGCGGTGGCCAACAACGGGGGCCGCATCGTCGAGGTGCCCATCACCTTCGGGCATCGCCAGCGGGGTGCGTCGAAGATGTCGTCCATCATCGTCTTCGAGGCGCTCGCCATGGTGACGTGGTGGGGGATCCGTGACCGGGTGCTGCACCGCCACCAGGCCCGGCCCACCACTCGGTCGACACCAAGCTGATCCCGCCGGCTGACGGCGAGGGCTGGCCACGCCGGTAGGGCCGCACGGACCCTTCCCCTTACGCTCCGTGTCGGCCATACTCGTGTGGGTGACCACGGCTCCGCTCGCGCTCGTACCCACCTGGCGGCTCGGCTCGCTGTTGCGTGATGCCCGCCAGCGCACCGGCCGCACGATCGACGAGGTCGCGGCGGCCAGTGATCGCTTCGACGCATCGGGACTCGCCGATCTCGAAGCGGGTGCCCGGCCGTTGACCGACGACGACCTGCAACACGTCGTCAGCCTCTACGGCGTCGACCCCGACTCGCTGGTGCCGGGCCGCAGCGATCTGGTCGTCGATCTCGACGAGAACCGCCTGGCCACCGCGGGGCACACCCAGCCCCTGGCCGGCACGGCACCCACCGCCGACGAGGTCCTGGCCAGCTACCTGTCGCTCGTCTACACGCTGCGGTCGACCGCGCCCGGCACCCGGGTGCCGCTGCGCGATGCCGACCTCGACGTGCTGGCTCGTGCTCTGGCCCTCGCCACGCCCGATGTCGAGCGGCGGCTCGAAGGGCTCATGGCCAACCCCACGGTTGAGCTCGAGACGCAGTCTCGGCTGTTGCGGGCTCGGGTGCTGGTACCGGCGGCGGGCATCCTGATCGCCATCACCGTCGCCGGTGCGCTGATCGTGTCGAGCCGATCGGACACCAAGCCGGCGACGCCGCC
>JAYUBX010000552.1:0-2678 GCA_043740665.1 Candidatus Neomicrothrix sp. | reverse complement strand
GCCTCCCACCGCGCCGATTCGGGCGGCAGCACGTCGTGGGTGCCCTTCGGGGCCCGGAACGGACCCGTGGCGGGCCCGCCGACCGGCGCCAGATCAAGGTCGTCATCAGGGGTCGGCACGGGCGGAAGGTTAGTGGCCGCCGCACCCGTGACCCGAACGGGTTGGCCACCGATGGTCCGCACGCGACTCGATCTTTCAGGCACCGTTGACCGGTCACCAACGAGCGTTGCGTCAAGTCAATCTCCAAGTCGGGGGACAGAGCATGCGACGAATCGGTGTCGTAGCGGCGGGAGCGATCGTGGTCGGGGCCGTCGCCGTCGGTTGGTCGGCCGCGCCGGCTTCGGGCCAGGCCGCGAGGATCCAGACGCTCACGTTCCACAAAACCGACACCTTCACCGTGCCCACGGGCGTGCAGTGTGCGGCCTTCGAGGTCACCGGCGCCCAGGGTGGCGACGGTGGCGGGGAAGAAAGCTTTGGCGAAGGCGGCCCCCGCGTTCACCGGCTGAGCGAGCCGGATTCAGCTCGCTGCGGCAGGACCCTGGCGTTCACTGCGCTTGCGCGACCGCTTCCAGATCAGCACCGCGTCCTCGATGCGATGCACGAGGGCTTCGTGGTCGACGCCGGGCGTGACGGCCTCGAAGCCGATCCGTGAACATCCGACGAGGCTCCATCCTTCGTTGATGCGCACCGCGATCATCGATTCGACCTGCGGGTCATCGGGGTCGGACAACGCATCGCTGCGGCGAGCCACGTCGGTGACCAGCTGCTCGAGCGTGCTGACCTCGTGCGAATTCAGGCCACAGTCGGCATCAGCCACGACCTTCTCGGATACGACGACCGCATAGTTGTCGCCGTCGGGTGCTACGGATCCGGGCATCGCCGCGTCACTTCATCCGGATGAGCCGCGCCGGAACGCCACCGACGATCGCGCCGGCGGGAACGTTGTCCTTCACCACCGAGTTGGCACCGATCACCAGGTCGGCTCCGTTCGGGGCCCAGACGAGTCGACCGTTCTGCCCCACGTGGGTACGAGCCCCCAACACCATGCGACCAGGTCCGTCTATCGAGATGTTGTCGCCGTGGAACACGAAGGCAGGGTCGATGTCATGGGTCGCCCGGTACTGGTCGTAGATGTAGACCCAGTGCCACTTCTGGGCCAGCCCGAAGCCCCGCCAATCAGCTTCTTGGCCATTGAAATACCATTGGCGGATTAATACCCCGGGGCTGCGGCCGACCAATAGGCGAGGCCGGCCGTCAGGCGGCGATCAGACCGCTGACGTCAGCCAGCAGTTCGACACTTCGCAGCCGGCCTTCGAGCGTCGGCGACTGATTCACCACGATCAGCTCGTCGGCGTCGGCGTCGACGGCGAAACGGTCCAGGTACTCCTTCACCTGCGGCGGTGTGCCGACCGCCGAGTACTTGGTCATGGCCCGAAGCTGGTGACCTTGGGGGGACTCGAGGATCTGGTCGACCTCGTCGGCGGTCAAGGTTCGATCCCGGCCGAGGAAGTGCGACACCCGCCGACGCCGAGCATCGATGAACTGGGCTTGCGCGTCGGCATCGGTGTCGGCGGCGATCACCCCCACTCCAGCGATCACCCACGGCGCGTCGGCCTGCTCGGACGGCCGGAAGGTGCGCCGGTAGATCGCGACCGCTTCCTCCAGGGCGTCCGGAGCGAAGTGCGAGGCGAACGCGAACGGCAGGCCCAGAGCCGCCGCGAGCGTGGCGCCGTAGAGCGACGACCCGAGGATGTACAGGGGCACATTGGTTCCTTCGCCGGGGATGGCCTTCACCCCGGGGACCAGCGACCGGTCGGACAGAAACCCCTGCAGCTCCTTGATGTCCTGGGGGAAGGCGTCGGACGACCGGGGATCGCGGCGTAGCGCCCGCATGGTGTTCTGGTCGCTGCCGGGCGCTCGGCCCAGACCCAGGTCGATGCGTCCGGGGTGCAGCGATTCGAGCGTGCCGAACTGCTCGGCGATGGTGAGCGGCGTGTGGTTGGGCAACATGATGCCGCCCGACCCAAGCCGAATCGTGCTGGTGTGGGCGGCGACGTGAGCGATCAGCACACTCGTCGCCGACGAAGCGATCGATCGCATGTTGTGGTGCTCGGCGTACCAAACCCGCCGGTACCCCGACCGCTCCGCCTGCTGGGCGAGCGCCACGCTGCCCTCGAGGCCATCCCGCGCCGTCTGGCCCTTGCCGATGGTCGCCAGATCGAGGATGGACAGCGGTACAGACATAGAAACCTCTTCGTGACGGAGCCGACGCGGGCCGAGCCGCTGCTCGACTGCCATGATGCCAACCGCGGTGGACTCGACGATATTTCACGGCCGTCGATGTCAGGCGGTCGGCCGAGCGATCACGATCTGCTGCGACGACGCCACGAACAGGTCGGTCCGGTGCATCGCACCGCGTGGATCATCCAGGTCGGTGAGGATGTCCAGCGCGTCGCGGTCGGTGCCGTCGATCCGGTCCATTAGCCCGGGACGACCGACGTCGAGATCCTCGGGCAGCATGCGCAGATGCTCAGCCCGCTCGGCGATCTCGGCGATCGCCAACAGGCCTTGCGGCGCCAGCAGCTCACCCAGCAGCCGGAGCGCGGCCGCCTCGTCGCCGATGTGATGCAGCGACATCGACGCCCAGATCACGTCGGCCGGTTCGAGCCCGGGCATCG
>JAYUBX010000551.1:0-2516 GCA_043740665.1 Candidatus Neomicrothrix sp. | reverse complement strand
AGTCTAATGACACCCGAGTAGAGGATACCTAGCGCTTGCTTGTTTAACGGCACCGTGGAAACGTGTCAAACCATGACCACCCGAGCCCCTTGCCCCGCGTCCCCGCACCGATGAGGTTCGTCCTGAACCACCCGCAGCACAACGCGGCCGGGGCCGATCCGGACGGCATCGCCCCGATCGCCGAGCTGGCGCGGCGCGCCGAGGTGTCCGGCTGGGCGGGCTTCGCGCTGACCGAACACCCGATCCCCGGTGCCCGCTGGAACGCCGAAGGAGGCCACGACAGCTTCGACCCGTTCGTCGGCCTCGCCTTCGCTGCGGCGGTGACCACGCGCCTGCGCCTCCTCACCTACCTGGCGGTGCTCCCGTACCGGAACCCGCTCCTGCTGGCCAAGGCGGCGGCGACGCTCGATGCGCAGTCCGGCGGTCGGTTGATCCTCGGCGTAGGGGCGGGCTACCAGCGGTCGGAGTTCGCTGCCCTCGGCGTCGACTACGAGGAGCGCAACGCGCTCTTCGACGAGGCGCTCGATGTCCTGCCGCTCGCCTTCCGAGGTGAGCCGTTCAGCTTCGAGGGCCGCCACTTCCAGGCTCGGGATGTTGTCGCGCGGCCGACGCCCGCCCAGGATCCGATCCCGGTGTGGATCGGCGGCAACTCCCGCCTCACGCGCCGGCGCGTCATCGAACGCGCCCAGGGGTGGATGCCCTTCGTCATCTCGGCCGAGGCCTCCCGCGCGGTAGGGACCGCCGCCCTCGGTTCCGTGGACGCGTTGCGCGACACGATCGCGGCGACGAGGACGGAAGCGGGGGAGCGACCGATCGATGTCGCCCTGCCGTACCCCGACCGGACCATCGCCGAGGTCGATCGCGACGTCGAGCGCCACCGCGACGCGATGGGCACCCTCGAGGCGGCCGGCGTGAACTGGCTCGTCCTGAACGCGCCAGCGCGGCGCACCGCCGAGTTCGTCACCGAGTTCGGCGAGACCCACATCCCGCGAGCAGAGGATGGCCAATGACGTTTCGTCCGACCAGGGACCACCTGCTTCCACCGCTGGATCCGAAGATGGAGATCGTCCTGCTGGCGCGGGCACTGTGGCGCGAAGGCTACGACGACCATCTCGCCGGACACATCACCTACAACCTCGGCGGCGGTCGGCTCCTCTGCAACCCCTGGTTGCTGACGTGGCAGGAGTTCGGACCCGACGACATCATCACCATCGACCTCGACGGCAACGTCCTCGAAGGGGATTGGCCCCCCCCGCTCGGGATCCCGCTGCACCTCGAGCTCCACAAGGCCCGCCCCGACGTCCGCGTCGCCGTGCACAACCACCCCCGCTGGGGCACCATCTGGTGCGACCTCAAGCGCATCCCCGACCGTCACGACCAGAGCTCGATCATGGGCGGTGGCTCCGTCGCGCTGGTGAGCGAGTACGACGGCGGGGTCGACGATCCGCAGGCGGCCGCCAGAGCGGTCGCGGCGATGGGGAACGCGGACATCGCCGTGCTGGCCCATCACGGTGTGTTCGTGCTCGGCGGCAGCATTCGTGCCGTGCACCAGCGCAGCGTGGCGTTCGAGCAGCGGTCACGCGCCGCCTATCTCGTGGCCCTCGCCGGTGGTCTCGACCAGCCGCCGCAGGCGATCCTCGACCGCTTCGAAGCGTTCGACGGCGAAGAGATCTTCGGCTTCTGGGAAGCGATGGCTCGACGCGAACTCAACGCCGATCCGACGTTGCTGGAATATGTCGGAGCCGGCAACCCTGTCTGACGGAGGGGGCATCGGTTCGTTCGACCAGACCCTCCCAGATCGCTGTCATACGAGTGCCGGAACGGCTGCGTCGATGATGCTCCAGTGGCCGGGGTTGGCTCGGCCAGCAAGGTCGGCGGCAGCGTCCACCAACTCGTCGGCGCCGGGTCCTTCCACGGCGAGCGTGACGTGATGGTCGGGGACAGCGCCCATACGGGACCACTCAGCTTGATGGGAGAGGTTGTAGGTGCCGGAAACGCGATTGGGGGCTCGTGCGGGCGTGAGATCGTGGATGTGGCGGTGTTGGGGCGCGATGAAGTGGGTTGACCGGGCCGGTGGTCGGTGTTCTTGCGCCGTCGGTCAGGCGGCGGGGCGGTATTCGTTGATGGGTCTGCCGACTACTGGGCGCCGCCGGATCCGGTGGATGGGGATGGATTCGGTCGCTGGATGGTCGATGGTGGTGGGGGAGCGTTGGTTGATCCCATGATGGGGGCCGGTGGCCGTTGTAGTGGTCGAGGTACTCGACGAGCAGCTTGCGGAGTTGGTGTTCGTTCCAGATCAGGGTGTGGTCGAGGAGTTCGGTTCGGGCGGTGCGGACGAAGCGTTCGGTGGTGGCGTTGGCGCGGGGTGTGCCGGGTGGGGTGTGGATCACGTCGAGTTGGTTGGTGGTGAAGATCTGGTCGAAGGCGGCGACGAACACGGTGGCGTTGTCTCGGATCAGGAACCGGAACCGGTCGACGTCAACGGTGGCGAGGTTGCGGGCCGCTTGGGTGCACCA
>JAYUBX010000550.1:0-1872 GCA_043740665.1 Candidatus Neomicrothrix sp. | reverse complement strand
CTCCCCGCCCGGTGTCGGTGTCGCACATATCGGCGACCTTGCTCCACGTGAGCGAGGTGCGGGCATTGGCGGTGACGGCCTTCGATGCTTCGATCGTCGTGTCGAAACCGGTGTCCTGACGCAGCCACCAGCGCTGCTCACGACCGTTGACCGAGATCACGTAGAACGGGGCGCTGACCGGCGACGGACCAAACGCCTGCGTCGCCCAGCCTCGGTACCCTTGCGCCTGGCTCGGATCGACGTACAGGCACGAGACGGTGCCGTCGGGCGTGCGACACGTGTGGACGACGGCTCCACCCAGGCGTCCCACCGACGCGTCGGCGTTGACCTTCAGCGTGGTGGGGTCATAGATCGCGTTGTAGATCGTCTCGCAGATGCCGCTGGTGCAGCCGAACCAGATGCTCCAGACCGACTTGCGGCGCTGGGCATCGGTACCCGACGAGTTGCACCATCGCGACGCCATCGTGGTGGCCGCTTGGTGGGCCGCGGTGTCGGTGTTGATGGCGTCGGCGGCCGTGAGGTTCCAGCCGCCCGCCGAGTCGAACGCCCACGCGCCGACGCCGGGATGCCAGAACGCCTTCTGGTAGGTCGTGGCCGGATTGCCGAACGCGTAGAGCCCGCTGCCGGTGTCGTAGCGCGACAACGTCATGGGCGAGGGGGCGGTCGATGCGGACGCACCGGCTTCGGGATAGGTCGGGGCGATCATCATGGCCGCCAATTGATTGGTGGTGAGCCCACACGCGGCCTCCTGACCAGCCCAGTTCACGACGTCGTTGAGGGGCTGCTGGCCGAACGTGTAGGTCGTGGCCGCGGCCGCTGGAGGGGCCGGCACGATGGCCGGCACGATGGCGCCGAGCACGAGGGCGGCGAGCGCCACGACCAGACCGGGCCGGATAGCGGGACGGCGGCGGGTCATCGCCCGACGCTCCAGGTCTGGGGCGTCAGCCGATCGAGCCTGTTGGCCACCGCAGCGTCATCGACGATCACGACCACGTCATCGGCGCCACCGGCCGCCATCGATGCCACCGTCGTGCCATCCGAGTCGACCGCTCGGCCTGAGGCCACGGCCACGATCCGCCCGTCGGTGCCGGCCCAGGCCAGGACGAGGGTCGGGTGGCCGACGGCCACCGCTCCCCCGTTGGTCAGCGAGCCGTAGAGCACGAAGGGCACCGCCGCGCCGACCGGATCGCGATAGGACGGCAGATCGAGCCGGTGGGCGTCACCCGATGGCCGGGTCCAGTAGGTCGATACCACCAGATCACGACCGTCCGTGGCGGTCGAGCCGCCGGTGGCGAAGGCCACCCACGCGACCGACACCACATCACGGGCGGTGATGACGGGGGCGGTCACGGTGAAGGGCACCAACTCGCCGGGTCGAACAGGGGCGACCGGGCTGTCGGTGTCGACCACGCCGAGAACCTGGCCGGCCGAACCGGTGAGGGTGGCTCGCACGTGCAGGCCGGCCGCCGGCGTCGACCCGTCGTTGCGCACCAGGCCCGACGCCCGCCACGAACCATCGGCCGACGGGGTGGCGCCCACCGAACTGACGACGACCGAGGCGGGCCCGACGGCTACTGCGAGGTCGACTGCCGCTGATGCCGTCGTGACCGGCGCAGCGCCGGCCTCGACCGGCTGAGCATGGTCGGCCGCGCCGCCGCAGCCGGCCAGCGCCACCATCGTCAATGCGGTGACGGTCACGATGGTGGCAGCGAGACGCCGGGATCGATCGGGCGTGGGATGGGCGAGCCGGAGCATGTCGGGGACCTCATGTCGTCGTCGGGGGAAGGGCAAACGAGCCGGTCCGCCCGCGACCGACAAAGGGTAGCAACCCCGCCCAGTCGGCTGGTGGCACCCGGGACGAGGTGTCGCCGA
>JAYUBX010000549.1:0-1959 GCA_043740665.1 Candidatus Neomicrothrix sp. | reverse complement strand
TCGGCCATGGCGTCGGGCAGGAACTCGTCGCGCAACCAGGCGGTGGCGTCCTTGGGCGAGACCTCGGGGTTGCGATCGATCATCACCACGACCAGACCGCCCCACGGATGGTCGAGGGCCAGGGCGGCGGGCACGCCGTCGGCGTCGCGATTGACGTCGAAGCGGTTGGCGTAGATCAGGGTGTGTATGTGGTCGCGCTCGGCGAACATGCGGTCGTTGGCGTGCAGCCACTTGACCTGGCGGGTACCCCACGCCACGGCGTCGGCCTCTTCGCCCTTGAGGATCCAGTAGGTGGCGAGGAAGCTGCCGGCGGCGATGTCGGGCACGAAGGTCGAGCCGTCCGGTCCCCGCAGGTCCTTCAGCGGCTTGGTGGCGACCCAGCGCTTGCCGGCGAACCAGCCGGCACCGATCAGGCAGCCAGCGTAGAAGTGGTCTCGCTCGTACCACTGGTTGAAGTCGACCTCGTGACCCTTGTGGGGTTCGACGAGCGTCAGCAGCGTGCTTCCGACGCGGATGCCACCTTCATTGCCAGCCGGTTCAGCCATGCGTGTTCCCCCTGGTCTCGACGTCGGCCCGGCGGGTGGGCTCGACGTGGTGGGCGCAGCGTAGACGAACCGGAAAAGAACGAGAACTCGTTCTATTTCCAGTGCTGACTGTTCGTCAGATCGGCGCTACCATCCGACCCATGGGGGACTTCCCGAAAATCATCTCCGTCGATGACCACGTCATCGAGCCGCCCAACGTCTGGCAGGATCGCCTGCCGGCCAAGTACAAGGACATCGGGCCCCGCTCGGTGCGCGCACCGCTCGGCGAGATGTCGTTCGTCGGCGGCAAGTTCTCGTACGAGACCGGTACCGAGGGTCCGATGTGCGACTGGTGGTACTACGAGGACAAGAAGATCCCGACCACGCGCCTGTCGGCGGCCGTCGGCTTCGATCGTGATGACGTCAAGATCACGGCCATCACCTACGAGGAGATGCGCAAGGGCTGTTGGGACCCGGTCGCCCGGCTGGCCGACATGGACGCCAACTGGACCGAAGCGCAGATGTGCTTTCCGAGCTTTCCCCGGTTCTGCGGGCAGACCTTCCTCGAAGCCCAGGACCGCGAGCTGGCTCTGCTCTGCGTCAAGGCCTACAACGACTGGATGGTCGACGAGTGGTGCGGCGGCACCAACGGTCGCCTCATCCCGCTGATCATCATCCCGCTGTGGGATGCCCATCTCGCCGCCGACGAGATCCGCCGCAATGCCGCCCGCGGCGTGCGCGCCACCTGCTTCTCGGAGATCCCTCCGTACCTGGGCCTGCCGTCGATCCATTCGGGTGAGTGGGATCCGTTCTTCGCCGCCTGCGAAGAGACCGGCGTGGTCGTGAACATGCACATCGGTTCGTCGTCCAAGATGCCGTCGACCTCGGCCGACGCCCCTCCGGCCGTGGGCTCGACCCTCACCTTCGGCAACGCCATGTCGTCGATGGTCGACTTCCTCATGTCGGGCGTGCTGGTTCGCTACCCCAAGCTGACGCTCGCCTACAGCGAGGGCCAGATCGGGTGGATCCCCTACATCCTCGAGCGGGCCGACAAGGTCTGGGAAGAGAACCGGGGTTGGAACGGCGTCCACGGAGTCATCCCCGAGCCACCCTCGACCTACTACTACCGCCAGATCTACGGCTGCTTCTTCGACGACGAGCACGGCCTCACCCCGAGCGCGCTCGAGAAGTGCGGGCCCGACAACGTGATGTTCGAGACCGACTATCCGCACAGCGACAGCACGTGGCCGCACAGCCGCGAGGTCGGCGAGAAGCTGATGGGTCACCTCGACGACGACACCATCCGCAAGCTCGTGCGCAGCAACGCCATCCGCATGCTGCAACTGCCGTTCACCCCGTGAGCAACGCCGACGAGCCCTATCGCCTGCTCATCGGTGGCGAACGGGTCGAGGCCGGTCACGGCACCTACCCGATC
>JAYUBX010000548.1:0-2517 GCA_043740665.1 Candidatus Neomicrothrix sp. | reverse complement strand
GTTCCGACAGGCACGAGCACTGAACGTCAGGAGTACGAACACCGGGTTTGTCGCGGTGGCATGCCGCTGGCTGTCCACCTGGACGCTCGCAAACGCGCCAATTTCTACGGCTCCTACCTTGGAGCATCGCTGGCACGCGACGTTCTCGACCTGTCACGGGTTCGCCAGGTCAACCTGCTCCCACGGCTCATGGAACGGCTTGCTGCGCAGACCGGCCACGTTCTCAACATCGTCAAGGCACCCAACGGTGCCCGCATCGAACCCCGGTCCGGCGACAACTACGTTCGGTTGCTCGAAGCCCCTTTTCTGATTCGTCGGTTACCCGCCTGGGCCGCACACTCAGGGCACGCACCGCACACTCGCCAAAACTGCACGTCATCGACTCCGGGCTCGCCGCCTATCTGCTTGGCGTCACACCGGAGAAGCTCGCGCGCCGCAACCCGGCCGCGCTGAGCGAGTTCGGTCACCTCTTCGAAACGTTCGTCGTCGGCGAGATCCTGAAACAGGCTTCGTGGCGCGACGACGTTCGTGACGTTGGCCACTGGCGAACCCACACGGGTCAGGAAGTTGACCTCGTCGCCGAAGCCCAAGACGGCACCGTCGTGGGCTTCGAGATCAAAGCAGGCAGGGAGCTCGACCAGAGGGTGCTGCGCGGTCTTGTCACTCTTCGCGATGCACTCGGCGAACAGTTCCCAGCAGGCATCCTCCTCAACACCGGCACCGAGGCCTACCGCGTCGACGACCGCATCTACGTCTGTCCAGTCGACCGGCTCTGGCAGACCAACCTCAGGACCGCAAGCCCGAAGTAGCCAGCTGCCCGGCGGGGCGAGCCCTTGGAATGCCGCACCGGCGCCGACGACGCTCGTCAGGGGGAGGCGATGTGGTGGGTAGGTGGCATCGGCTGCTGGCCGAGTGGTTCCGCTCAGAGAACCATGCTGGTAATCATCTCGCCGGTGGTGCCGTCGACCAGGCCGACATCGGTGACGTGGGGACCGCCCAGGCAGGCCAGTGACGAGGCGAGTATCTGGAGTAGGGGCTGGGTGACCGTCGGCGCCAGCAGTCCGATGTCGAGGGCCGCTTGCTGGATGGTGGCCTGGAGACGGGCCACCTCGGCGGCTGACTTGGGCGACAACAGTCCGGCGATGGGCAACTCGATCATGCCGGTGATCTCGCCGTCGGCGACGACACAGACGCCGCCACCGGCGTCGATCACCGCCCGGCCGGCCTGGGCCATCTGCACCGGATCGCGGCCGAAGACCACCAGGTTGTGGGTGTCGTGGGCGAAGGTCGTAGCGATCGCACCGGTCCAGTCGCCGTAGTCGGCCAGCAGCGCGGCCACCGGTGTGGCCGGCGCCCGGCCGTGGCGGTGGATCGCCACCTGCAGCACATAGCCCGCCGGCACCACGACCACGCCGTCACGCACGTCGACGTCGACCTCGCCCCACTCGGTCACGACCGCGCCGGCAATGCACCGCACCCGATGCACGCCATCGGGCAGGTCGAGCCGCAGCACGAAGTCATCGGGCTCGACGGTGGTGAGGCGCATGGTGTCGTAGGGCGGCGACGACGGGCCCTCGACGATGGCTTCGAGCATCTCGCCGCCCGCCGCCACGTGGCGACCGTCGAACCACACGTCGTCGACGGTGATCGATTCGAGCTCGCTCAGGATCACGATGTCGGCCCGGCGGCCGGCGGCGACCATGCCCAGGTCGGGGCGCTGCAGCCGGTAGGCGGCGTGGTACGTGGCCAGTCGGATCGCCTTGACCGGGTCGAGTCCGGCGGCGATGATCCGCCGGAGCAGATGATCGATCCCGCCGTCGGTCAGCAGGGTGAGGGCGAACAGGTCGTCGGTGGCTGCCACCACGTGGGTCGGCAGCACGGGACACGAGTTCAGGTAGGCGACGACCGGGGGGACGAGGGCGTCGATCATGCCGCGGAACTCGACGGTCATGCCGGCCTCGATCTTCTCGACGACGTCACCGTCGGAGAAGACCTCGTGATCGCTGAAGATGCCAGCGCACAGGTAGGCCTGCAGGTCGGGGCCGGTGAGCCCGGCGGCGTGGCCACTCACCAGCTTGCCGCTGGCCAGGCCGGCATCGACGACGTCGACCATGCGTCGGTCGCGGGTGAGCACGCCCAGCATGTCCATGACCTCGGCCAGGCCCCCGACCTCGGGCCAGGTCATCATCTCGCGGACCTCGGCGCCGTAGAGATCGGCTCCCGACAACTCGAGCCCGGGGATCGGGGGGACACACGACGGTGCCTGGATGATGAATCGGACGGGCAGACCGCGACTGGCCTCGGCCGCGTAACGGACGCCGGCCACGCCGCTGACGTTGGCCAGCTCGTGGGGGTCGGTGAAGATGGTGGTCGTGCCGCGCGGGCACACCGCACCGGCGTAGCCGCCCGGGGTGAGCATCGAGCTCTCGAAATGCACGTGCATGTCGATGAAGCCTGGAGCGACGAACCGGCCGGTGGCATCGATGGCGTCGAGCGCGTCCGTTCGTGATCCGGTGG
>JAYUBX010000547.1:0-12002 GCA_043740665.1 Candidatus Neomicrothrix sp. | reverse complement strand
GAGCTTCGGCTGCGCCAGCTGGCCACTACCGACTATCTCACCGGCCTGCCCAATCGGGTGCTGCTCTATGACCGGCTCGAGCAGGCGCTCAACCGCTTTCATCGCCACGGCCAGTCGGTGGCGCTGCTCTACCTCGACCTCGATCGGTTCAAGCCGGTCAACGACGATCTCGGACATCAGGTGGGTGACGCGGTGCTGGTCGAGATCGCCAGTCGCATCCAGACCGTCGTCCGCGATACCGACACCGCGGCCCGTATCGGCGGCGACGAGTTCGCCGTGCTGGTCGAAGGCGTGACCGATGTCGGCATGCTGCGGATGGTCGCCGATCGGCTCATCGAGACGATCAGTCGCCCCTTGATCGTCGACGACGCCGAGATCCAGGTTGGGGTGTCGATCGGGTTGGTCGTGGCCGACCTCGGCACCGACGTCGCCGACTCGCTGATGGCCGCCGCCGACGCCGCTATGTACCGCGCCAAGGCCGCGGGTCGCGGTCGCTACGAGTTCGTTGGGCCCGACGACCTCACCTCTTCCTGACGGTCGCGCTGCTTTAAACTGCCACTACGGTGATCGCCATGGCGGCAGAGGTCGAGATGCTGCCACCGATGGCGGACAACTGGACCCGGGCGCTGTGCGTGGTTGCTCATCCGGACGACCTCGAGTACGGCGCGGCCAGCGCGGTGGCGAAGTGGACCACCGAGGGGCGCTCGGTCACCTACTTGTTGGCGACCCGCGGCGAGGCCGGCATCGATTCGATGCCGCCGCACGAGTCCGGCCCGCTCCGCGAACGCGAAGAGCGGGCCGGGGCGGCTCAGGTCGGCGTCGAGGTCGTCGAGTTCCTCGGTCTGACCGACGGCATCATCGAGCCGGGTCTGCCGTTGCGTCGCGAGATCGCCCGGGTCATCCGACGACGCCAGCCTGAGGTGCTGATCGGCATCAACTATCGGCTCAGCTTTGGTGGTCCGTCGTTCAACATGTCCGATCATCGGGTGGTGGGCGAGGCGCTGCTCGACGCGGCGCGTGATGCCGGCAACCGGTGGATCTTTCCCGAGCTGCTTGACGACGGGGTCGACCCGTGGGGTGGCGTGAAGCTGGTGTGCTTCAGTGGTTCGCCCGAACCCACCCATGCCGTCGACGTCACTGGCTACCTCGATCGTGGTGTGGCCTCGCTCTCGGCCCACCAGGCCTACATCGCCGGACTCGGGGGTGCCGCCTTCGACCCCGATGCGTTCCTGCGCCGTATCGCCGCGGCCGACGGATCCCGGGCGGGCGTCGAGCATGCCGTCGCGTTCGAGGTCTTCGAGCTCTGACCACCGTCGAGCGGTGACCATCGACCCCAGGTGACTGGTACGTTCGCTCGGCCGCCGAATCGGTGTGGCCGCCGAATATCCCAGAAGGTCGTTGTGTCGATGCGTTCGAGAACTCCCCATCGGTTGCTGGTGGCTACCGCCACCGTGGCGCTCCTGGCTTCGGGCCTCGCGGCATGTTCAGGCAGTGGGACGACCTCATCGGCGGCCTCCGCCATCACCGGCGTCGCTCCGGTCGGGTGGACCGCACCCGGGCCCTGCCCGGCGCCGGCGGGCACCACGCCGGTGGATGTCGCACCGGTGTCGGGCACGCCGACCGACTTCGCCCTGACCTCGTTCGACGGCACGGTCGTTCGGATGCACTGGTTCCCCCAGGCCGACGCCAGCACCGATCACCCGGCGCCGACCGTGCTCATGGGACCAGGTTGGGGCGGGGCCGGCGACACCAACGTCGATTCGACGCAGGGTCCGGGCATCAAGACCCTGCACAACGCCGGGTACAACGTGCTCACCTGGGACCCGCGCGGGTTCGGTAAGTCGACGGGCACGGTCGAGGTCGACAGCGCCGACTACGAGGGGAAGGACGTCCAGCGCATCATCAGCTGGGTGGCCACCCAACCCGGCGTCCAGCTCGATGGCCCCGTCGATCCCCGCGTCGCCATGGTCGGGGGCTCCTACGGGGGTGGCATCCAGTTCATCACTGCCCCTGCCGATTGTCGGGTCGACGCCATCGTTCCCCAGATCGCGTGGAACTCGCTGGTGACCAGCCTCTACAAGTCCGAGACGATCAAGAGCGGTTGGGCGGGTCTGCTCAACGCAGCCGCTCTCGGCCGCTCGCTCAACCCGCACATCGTCAGTGCGTTCCAGGCCGGTCAGACGACGGGTGCGCTGTCGAGTGACGACGTCGCCTGGTTCGCCGGTCGCGGCCCCGGCGACCTGCTCAAGCAGATCAAAGTTCCCACCCTCATCGAGCAGGGCACGGTCGACACGTTGTTCACCCTGCAGGAGGGCGTCGCCAACTATCAGCTTCTGCAGCAGGCCGGTGTGCCCGTGGCGATGGCCTGGTTCTGCGGCGGTCACGGCACCTGTCTCACCAACGGTGGCGACCCGGGCCACACCGACCAGGCAACCATGACCTGGCTGAACCGGTACCTGAAGCGCGACCCCTCGGTCGACACCGGACCCGGATTTACCTTTGTCGATCAGAACGGGGTGTGGCACGGCTCGGCCGGCTGGCCGGTGCCCGCGGCGACCCCGCTCGCCGCGCACGGTTCGGGTTCGCTCGTGCTGACCGCGGATGGCGGTGCCGGCCCGGCCAAGATCCCGGCCGGCGACGCCGACTTCCTGGCCGGCGTGGTGGGCCCGATCACCCCCGGTCTGGCCACCAATGCGGTGGACCTCGAGGTGCCCACCGGATCATCGGCCGGCCTGATCGTGGGTGCCCCTCAGTTGACTCTGACCTATCAGGGCACCAGCCCGGCGGGCACGCCCCCGACCCGGATCTTTGCCCAGCTCGTCGATCCCACGAGCGGGTTGGTGCTGGGCAACCAGGTCACGCCCATCGCGGTGACGCTCGATGGTCAGAGCCACACGCTCACCCTGCCCCTCGAGCAGGTGGCCTTCGCCACTGTGGCCGGGGGCAAGGTCACGCTGCAGGTGGTGGCCGTGGCCGCTGGCTACGCCGTCCCCCGCCTCGGTGGGCAGATCACCTTGACCCAGGTCGACGTCACCCTGCCCACCGCCGCCACCTGACCCTGCGCCAGACGGCCCCTCCCCACCCGCAACCTTCCCCGGATTTGCGCACCAGGGTGCGCAAAAACAGGGAAGGTTCGGGATTTTGCGGGGATTTAGGCGCCGCAGAGGGTGATGGCATCGCCGTACATGAGGCGTTTGTGCTCGCGGATCACCTCGCGGTTCTTGCCGGCCAGCTCGGCGGCGATGGCGACGGCGCGGTCGAGGACGGCATCGGCGGCGGCGACCTCGTCGGCGATGCCGGCGGCGACCGCTTCGGGGCCCGAGTAGCGCCGGCCACTGAGGGCTGAGTCGTGCAGCGCTGGGCGGGGCAGGTGGGCCGCGACGACGGCGTACATCGCCGGCGTGAGCGGCAGGCCCAGGTCGACCTCAGGCAGACACCAGTAGCCGCGGTCTTCGCGCATCACGACGTAGTCGTGGGCGACCGCCAGCATCCCTCCGCCCGCGAAGGCATGACCGTTGACGGCGGCGACGGTGACCGCCGGAAAGCCGAGTACCCGGCCCAGCAGCCGGTGCACGTCGTCGATGAAGCCCTCGGTGCCGTCACCGCCGGCGAGCAGCCAGTCCAGGTCGAGACCGTTCGAGAAGAACTTGCCTTCGCCGGTGATCACCAGCGCAACCGGACCCTCGACCGCTTCGACCTGGTCGAGCGCGGCGTGCAGGGCATCGACCGACGCCCGGTTGTAGCGGTTCTCGCCGTTGCGCATGTGCAGGATTCGCACGTCGCCCCGCGTTTCGAGCTCGATCATTCCCAACTCCTCCGACATGATCGTCGTCTGATCCGATGTGACCTCGCGGCCCGCGTTCGCCGCATGGTACCGGCGCCGGTCTACCGTCTCAGGGTGGCTGACTACCGACCTCCCCTCACCGACATCTCGTTCGTCCTCGACAATCTGCTCGACCTCGACGAGATCTGCCGGCTCGACACCTTCGAGCATCTCGATCCAGACACCGTCAAGGCGGTGCTCGAGGAGAACGGTCGATTCGTGAGCGAGGTGATCGCCCCGCTCAACCGGGTAGGTGACCTGCAGGGCAGCCAGCACCAGGCCGACAACACGGTGAAGACCCCGGATGGGTTCATCGCCGCCTATCGGGCCTACGTCGACGGCGGATGGGGAGCGGTGCCGTTCGAGCCCGTGTACGGCGGGGGCGGGTTCCCGTGGGTGGTGGGCACCGTGATGCAGGAGTTCATCTCGAGCGCCAACATGGCGTTCTCGATGTGCCCGCTGCTCACCCAGGGTGCCATCGACATGCTTCGCCATCACAGCGACGAGGGGCAGAAGGAGATCTACCTCCCCAAGATGGTCTCGGGCGAGTGGACCGGCACCATGAACCTCACCGAGCCCGAAGCCGGGTCGGACGTGGGGGCCCTGCGCACCAAGGCGGTTCCCGCCGATGACGGCACCTGGCGCATCACCGGTACCAAGATCTACATCTCGTTCGGCGAGCACGACATGGCCGACAACATCATCCACCTGGTGTTGGCCCGCACTCCCGGTGCGCCCCCCGGCACCAAGGGCATCTCGTGCTTCATCGTGCCGAAGTTCCTGGTGAACGAGGACGGCGGCCTGGGCGACCGCAACGACGTCACCTGCGTGTCGATCGAGCACAAGATGGGCATCAAGGCCAGCCCCACCTGTGTGATGAGCTACGGCGAGAACGGCGGGGCCATCGGCTATCTGATCGGCGAGGAGAACCGGGGGATGCGCTACATGTTCACCATGATGAACAACGCGCGCCTGTCGGTCGGCCTCGAGGGTCTGGCCCTGGCCGAGCGGGCCTACCAGGACGCGTTGCAGTACGCCCAGGAACGGCGCCAGGGCACGGCCCCGGGTGCGCCGGCGGGCGAGAGCTCGTTCATCATCGACCATCCCGACGTGCGCCGGATGCTGCTCACCATGAAGGCCTACATCGAGGCCATGCGGTCGCTGATCTACGTCACCGCCGCTCGGATGGACCTCGCCATTGCCCATCACGACGCCGACGTGCGCCAGGCCAACCAAGAGCAGGTCGATCTGCTCATTCCGATCTGCAAGGCGTGGTCGACCGACCTCGGGGTCGAGATCACCTCGCTGGCGATCCAGGTCTACGGCGGCATGGGGTACGTCGAGGAGTCGGGCGTGCCGCAGCACTTCCGGGACGCCCGCATCACCCCGATCTACGAAGGCACCAATGGCGTGCAGGCGATGGACCTGGTCGGCCGCAAGCTGCCGCAGCGGGCGGGCGGTGTGGTCGCCGACTTCCTGGCGTCGATCGGGGCGCTCGACGCCGAGCTGGCCACAGCCGGCGAAGATCTGGCCTCGATCCGGTCGAACCTGGCCGAGGCGACGGCGGTGCTCGCCGAGACGACGACTTGGCTGATGGAGAACGGTCTGGCTGATGTGCGCAACGCCCTGGCCGGCGCCACGCCGTTTCTGCGGATGTTCTCGCTGGTCGCCGGGGGCGAGATGATGGCCCGCCAGGCGCTGGCGGCTCAGGGCCACCTCGATGCCGGCACCGGCGACCAGGCGCAGATGGCGGCCAAGCTGGTCACTGCCCGCTTCTTCGCCGAGCAGCTGCTGCCCGCGGTCAAGGGGCTGCAGTCGCCGGTCACTGCGGGCTACGCCGACCTGTTCGCCATCGACCCGGCCCACCTGGCCGGCTGATGTTGGCCTACATCCCCAGCCCGGGGTCGAACCAGATCGTGCTCGGCCCGCTGCACCTGCGCGCCTACGGCCTGATGATCGCCCTCGGTGTGTTCGCCGCCATCGAGATCTCGCGGCGGCGCTGGGCGGCCCGGGGTGGCGATCCCGAGGACATCTCGGCCATCGCCCTGTGGGCGGTTCCGGCCGGACTGATCGGCGCTCGGATCTACCACGTCATCACCGACAACGAGCTGTACCGCGGCCACTGGTTCGACAACCCGTTCGCGGCCGGCGCCCAGTCGCCCCTCATGATTTGGAACGGCGGGCTCGGCATCCCCGGCGGCATCGCCCTGGGTGTGGCGGTCGGTCTGTTGGTGGGGCGCCGCCGGGGCATGCGCCTGTCGGCGGGCCTCGATGTGGTTGCTCCGGCCATCGCGGTGGCCCAGGCCATCGGTCGGCTCGGCAACTACTTCAACCAGGAGCTCTTCGGTCGGCCGACCACGTTGCCGTGGGGACTGCGCATCGACCTGGTCCATCGACCCGTCGGCTACGAGCAGTTCGCGGCCTTTCAGCCGACGTTCCTGTACGAAGCACTCTGGAACCTGGCCCTGGTGGCGATCCTGGTGGCGATCGACCGGCGTCGGGTGCTGCGACCGGGTCGCATCTTCGCCCTGTACATCGGTGGCTATGCGGTGGGTCGGCTGATCGTCGAGTCGCTGCGGTCCGACCCGGCCAACAAGATCCTGGGATTGCGGGTCAACATCTGGACCAGCATCGTGGCCTTCATCGCCGTCGGGCTGTTCATCGCGGTGAAGGGCTTGCTGCGTCGTCCGGGTGATTCGTACGAGCCCTACCTCGACGGGCATCGATTCGACACGGCCGACGAGTCTGCCGATCAGCCGGCCGACGAGTCCGACGAATCAGTGGGTGAGCAGGGGAGCTGACGGCACCGGTGTGTCGAACCCGGCGATCACCAGGCCCGACGGGTCGAGCGCCAGCGTGTCGGCGTTGACGTTGCCGGCCAAGCGGTCCAGGTGGCTCAGTCCGTTGACCGTGCGTTCGAGTCGGCGCAGGGGGTGATGCGGCGACAGTTGCCGCAGGGGTGCCATCGGGGGAAAGGCGACCAGATCGCGGGCGTCATAGGCGATCGAGTACAGGCGCAGGCGCTCGAACTGTTGCGGATAGCTGAACAGCTCGGGATAGTCCTCAGCGATCCAGAACGGAACCTCGGCGTAGTCGATCGCCCGGGTTTCGTGCTCGTAGTCCTCGGCGACGTGAAGGTACGGAAAGGCGCAGAACCGCAGCAGCACGTCGAGGTCGACGTCGGCTGGTGCTTCGCGTGAGAACTCGAAGTCGAGCAGCGCGGTGACACCTTGGCCGTCCCAGAGCACGTTCTCGAAGGTCAGGTCACCGTGGATGAAGGTGGGCTGGTCGTAGGGCTCGATCGCCGAGCAGGTGTCGAGCACCATCGCCCGTACCTGGTCGATGAGCCGGGGATCGACGTGGGGCAGCGACGCGGCTTGGTCGAGGGCGACAAGCAGCGGATCGACGGCCCGAAACGTGTGTCGGCCGAGCAACTGGGGGGCGTCGACCTCGGGCACGTCGTCGGGACAGTCGAACTGGTGTAGAGCGCGGAGCTTGTCGGTGATCTGGCCGACGGCGCGGCGCCGTTCGTCCCGCGTCATGGTTGGCCAGCACCGGCTGAGCGGCCGGCCCGGCACCCGATGCACGATGAGCCAGTCCTTGCCGAGTTGCCCGCCGTAGGCCTCGACGGCGGGATACCCGACCTCGGATGGCAGAAGCGGCCCAATGGCGGCTTCACGTCGCAGTCGTTGGTTGGGGCGGCGGTTGATGCGCACCGCGTAACGGTCTGACAACCAGACCTCGTTGTTGACGCTCGAGGCGCGTTCGAGCACCAGGTCCAGGGGGAGCCCGGCCTCTTCGAGTGCCTGCCGGGCCCGCGCCAACGCGAACGGGTCGGTCACCCGGGGCTCGAGCGCGTCGTCATGTCGCCAGAATCGTCGGCCGCGATCGGCCGGTTCTTGATCGACATGAGTCGAACGGCCCAGAGGATCGGGTCATCACGAGGCATCCCAGACCATCGCCGCCGCGGCTGGTTCGCCGAGCAGTTCGACGGGGTCGTGCTTGTCGATGTGGCCGATCAGGCCGGTGTAGATGCCGTAGCCGACCAGCTCACGCAGGCGGGGTGCGAACGTGGCCGCCACCTCATGCGGAATGCCGAGCTGCTGGTTCTCCTGCTGGCGGATGTACCCGGCGCAGTAGTTCATGGCCACCCCGACCCGGCGCTCGGGCGACGTGTTGGCGCCGCCGCCGTGCCACAGGCTGCCGTGCCAGATGAGCACGCTGCCCTTGGTCATCTCTGCCGGCACGGCGTCGTACTCGCGTCCGAACTCGGGCGATTCCGCGGCGAGGTGCGTGCCCGGCATGATGCGGGTCGCCCCGTTGGCGGCGGTGAAATCGGTCAACGCCCACATGGTGTTGCATACGACCGCCGGGTGGGGCTTCGGCAGCGGGATCAGCTGGTCGTCGGCGTGGATCGGCTGGATCGTCTCGCCCGGATCGATGGCGATCGACGACAGCGACGACACCAGGCAACCGCGGTCGAGGACGCCCTCGACGATGGGGAGCACGGCGGGGTGCACCGGAATCTGCTGATAGATCGGCGTACGGGCCAACAGGTTGTAGATGCGCACGGTGTGCGCCCCTTCGAAGTCGTTGGTGGCCGGCCCAATGGCCAGGTCGTGCTCGAGTCGGGCCAGGTCGTCGACCAGTGCGTCGATCAGGTCGAGGTCGATGGCGTCGCGGACGATCGTGTAGCCCTGCTCGGCGATCTCATCGAGGGCACGGTCGACGGTGGTCATGGTCCGATGGTAGGGGCGTTCGTCCCTCCGAGGCCCGAAATGCGTTGACGCCGCTTTGCGCTTGACGTAGTATATTTTGTACTACAGAGGATCAAGATGGCGACAGACAAAATGGATGCAATCCTCGGCCGGCTGGGTTCGGCGGGAGCTGACAATGAGACCGTCGTCAGCTCGGTGCGGCTACCGGTGGCGCTTCGCGACGCGGCCCGAGCGCTGCACGAGTTGGGTGTGGCGCCGTCCTTCAACGAAGTTCTGGTGCAGGGGGCGAGGGACCGGATCCTCGCGCTCGTTCACCGTGGTGGTCTTGATGCTCACTACGCCCATCACCCGGACGTTCGGCCTTCGCCGGCGGCGGTGGCGATGGCGCTGGCTCGGATGGACGGCAGCGAGCTGGCGGACCATCCCGACGTCATCGAACAGGCTGCAGCCGAGCTGGGCGCGGGTCGTGATGACCTCTCGGGCGATGATGTGCTCGTGTACGCCGCCGCCCTCTTCGCTCACCGACCCGTCTGATGGCCGCCCCGTTTGTCACCGTCATTGTCGACAACGAGGCAGTCGGCGCCCTGTCTGATGTCCGGCACGCCAAGCACGGTGCTGCGCTTGCCTTGCTGGAGGGCGTGGCTCAACGGCGTCAGCGCCGAGGGGCCCTCCGGGTGCTGGTGCCGGTGGCCGTTCGAATCGAGGCGGGATGGGATCGAACGTCGCCGGCATCGTCGGTCGTCAATCGGGTGAGTGGTGCGAGCGATGTTGAACTCACGGCTGCGGGTGCCGACCGGGCCACCCGAATTCGAGTGGCCATGGCGGTATCGGTCGTCGATGCCGCGATTGCCGAGGCGGCCGAAGGTGCGCCCAAGCCCGTGGTCATCATCACGTTGGATGGCGGCGACATGACCGCGCTGGCGGGACGCATCACCGGCGATGTTCGCGTGCTACCGATCTGACACCGGCCGGGTAGGGGTTTCGGTGGTCGGGTGCGATACTGCCCGACACCATCCGACCGCAACCACCAACCAGAGGGGGAGCAATGTCGCTCTACGACATCCCGATCGACCGGCTCGACGGCACCACGTCCTCATTGTCCGACTTCGAGGGAAAGGCCGTGCTCGTCGTCAACGTGGCTTCGAAGTGTGGGCTCACCCCGCAGTACGAAACCCTCGAGCAGCTGCAGAAGCAGTACGGCGACAAGGGTTTCTCGGTCGTCGGCTTCCCGTGCAACCAGTTCCTGGGCCAGGAGCCCGGCACGGCCGACGAGATCCAGGAGTTCTGCAGCACGACCTATGGCGTCAGCTTCCCGCTGTTCGAGAAGATCGAGGTCAACGGTGAGAACCGTCACCCGATCTACGACGAGCTCACCGCGGTCGCCGACGCCGACGGCGAGGCCGGCGACATCCAGTGGAACTTCGAGAAGTTCCTGCTGTCGCCGACCGGTGAGGTCGTCGGGCGTTTCCGCCCGACCGTGTCGCCTGATGCCCCCGAGATCATCGGGGCCATCGAAGCCAACCTTCCAGCCTGATCCAGGCGGCCGGAGCCGGTGAGAACCGGTTTCAGGCCGCTGACCAGGTAGCATTAGCCCCGCGAGGAGTGGTCGAATGGTCGTTTTGGCGCCCGATCGACCTCCTGGCGGGTCATCCTCATTGTTCGTCGCTCGGAACGGAGCGGAGTCGCCGAGGCCGACCCACTCCGTTTCCTTCTGTTGACGACGAAAGTGCACCCGCAAAAATGACTACCACCTTCGACGCGCTCGGCGTGTCGGCCGACCTCGTGGCCGCGCTGGCCGAGCGCGGGATCCTGGCTCCCTTCCCGATCCAGACCCTCACCATCCCCGATGCCCTCGCCGGCCGCGATGTGTGCGGCAAGGCCAAGACTGGGTCGGGCAAGACCCTGGCCTTCGGCCTGCCCATCGTCGAGCGGGTCGGCCACGCCGAGCCCCGTCGACCCAAGGCCATCGCCCTGGTGCCGACCCGCGAGCTGGCCTTGCAGGTGCACGACGAGTTGGCCCCCTTGGCCGAGTCGCGCAACGTGCGCACGCTAGCCGTCTATGGCGGCGCCAACATGGAACGCCAGATCAAGGCCCTGGCCAAGGGTGTCGACTTCGTTGTCGCCACGCCGGGCCGCATGATCGATCTGATCGAGCGCAAGGAGGTCTCGGTCGAGGACCTCGAGATCGTGGTGCTCGACGAGGCCGACCGCATGGCCGACATGGGGTTCCTTCCCCAGGTCGAGTGGATCCTGCGCCAGGCCAAGAACCGCCACCAGACGCTGCTGTTCTCGGCGACCCTCGATGGCGTGGTCGACACGCTCATCAAGCGCTACCAGGTCGATCCGGCCATGCACGAGGTCGAGTCCGACGCGGTGACGGTCGACGAGATGAGTCACCGGTTCCTGCACATCCACCAGATGGACAAGGTGAAGGTCGTGGCCTCGATCGCCGCCGGCGCCAGCCGCACGATGGTGTTCGTGCGCACCAAGCGGGGGTGTGACCGGCTGGCCGAACAACTCGAGAAGGAAGGCGTTCGCGCCCAGGCGATCCACGGTGATCTGCGTCAGACCGCCCGTGAGAAGGCACTCGCCGATTTCTCGGCCGGCAAGCTGCCGGTGCTGGTGGCCACCGACGTCGCCGCTCGCGGCATCCACGTCGACGATGTCGACGTGGTGATCCACTACGACCCGCCCGAGGACGCCAAGGCCTACTTGCATCGCTCGGGCCGTACCGCTCGGGCCGGCGAGGAAGGCCTGGTTGTCACCCTCGTGCTGTGGGATCAGGAACTCGAGGTCAAGCGGCTCATGAAGCGCATCGGCATCGATCAGCCCATCGTCGAGATGTTCTCGAACGACAAGCGCCTGGCTGACCTCACCTCGTGGGACCCGACGGCCGAAACGGCGATCGCCTAGCTGTGGTCGTGGGCTTTCCGGGCCCGTTGCGGTTGCAGGGAAATTGCCGGGTAGTGCTCCAGACCCATAGTTCACCTGGCGACAGGAACCTCATGAGGTCGACCGACACGACCCTGGTGAGATGGGGACCGAGCTCATGGCTGATGACACCGGGGACGGCGGCGATGCACCTCGTTCCGCTTCCTCGCGTGGTCGCTCGGGCGACAAACGCCGCCGGAGTGGTCCTCCGGCGACGGCGCTCGAGATCCATCCGACCGTCTCCGACGAACCGATCGAACCGGATGTCGAGTCAGATGCGGCCATTGCCGCGATAGCAGCCGACCCGATCCTGCCCCACAGCTGCCCGTCGTGCGCCATGCCGATGGTGGCGGGTGCCGTGTTCTGTGGCGAGTGCGGTACCCGGGCGGTGGCCGTCGTTCCGGCCGCCACCCTGCCCGACTCCGAGGTGCCCAGCGAGCCGTTGCCGGCCCCGCCGACCGGCTCGTTCGCCATGGCCGCCGCGGTCGTGCTGATCGTCGGTGTGGTCGGGGGGTTTGCCCTCACCAGCG
>JAYUBX010000546.1:0-3279 GCA_043740665.1 Candidatus Neomicrothrix sp. | reverse complement strand
TCGAACTGCGGGTCACCATCCCCGACCGTGAGGGCGCCCTGGCCCCCATCTTCACGCTGGCGACCGACCTCGACGTGAGCATCGCCGACTTCGAGATCGCCCACTCGATCGAGGGCAACGAAGGCGTGCTGATCCTGCTGGTCGACGCCGAACTGGGGGAGCGGCTGCAGGGCGGCCTCATGGCGTCGGGCTACCGGCCGACCCTGCACCGCATCGAATGAGCGGCGATGTCGTCGATCGGGCCGACCCGCTGCTCATCGAGCCGCTCGCCGGCCCCCTGACGGGCACTGCTCGGATCCCGGGATCGAAGAGCATCACCAACCGGGCACTCGTATGTGCGGCCTTGGCTGCGGGCACCAGCGTGCTCGACGGGGTGCTGTTCGCGGATGACACCGAGGCGATGATCGACTGCCTCATCCGGCTGGGCATCAGCATCGACGTCGACCGCTCGGCCGGTCGACTGGTCGTGGCCGGTTGTGGGGGACACCTCCCCGCCGCCACGGCCGAGCTGGACGCCCGGTTGTCGGGCACCACCGCCCGGTTCATCGCCGCGGTGCTCGCCCTCGGCGCGGGGCCGTACCGCTTGGACGGCGCCGAGCCGCTTCGGGCCCGCCCCATGGGTCCGGCCCTGCAGGCGCTGGTCGATCTGGGGGCCACCGTCGTCGAGGTGTCGCAGCCCGGCCACCTGCCGGTATCCATCGGTGGGGGCCCGTTGGCTGGCGGCGAAGTCCGAGTCGCTGGTGACCTGAGCAGTCAGTTCCTGTCCGGGCTCCTGCTCACGGCGCCCTGCCTGCGGGACCGGTTGACGGTCCATCGCCAGGGGGTTGCCGTTTCCCGGCCCTACCTGGAGATGACGGCCGCCGTCATGGCGCAGTTCGGTGGACGTATCACCAAGCCCGATCCGGGGACCTACGTGGTCAGCCCGACCGGCTATCGGGCAACCTCGTTCTCGATCGAGCCCGACGCATCGGCGGCGTCGTACTTCTTCGCCGGTGCCGCCATCACCGGCGGGCGGGTGCGCGTCGAGGGCCTCGGGACCGACTCATTGCAAGGCGACCTGGCGTTCGTCGACGTGCTCGAGCGCATGGGGGCCGAGGTCGAGCGGGGGAGTGACTTCACCGAGGTGCGCGGCACCGGGGTGTTGCACGGCATCGCCGTAGACATGGGGGACCTGTCCGACACCGCCCAGACCCTCGCCGCCGTCGCTGTGTTCGCCGACTCGCCGACCGAGGTCACCGGCATCGGGTTCATCCGCCGCAAAGAGACCGACCGCATCGCCGCCGTCGTTACCGAGCTGCGGCGATGCGGCATCGACGCCGACGAGACCCCAGACGGGTTCCACATCGTGCCTGGCCAGCCGAAGCCGGCGACGATCCAGACCTACGACGACCATCGAATGGCCATGAGCTTCGCGCTGCTGGGCTTGCGGGCGCCGGGCATCCAGATCGCCGATCCGGGGTGTGTGGCCAAGACCTTTCCGGGTTACTGGGACGAGTTCGACCGACTGCGCGGCGAGGACGATTAGGGTGCCGACACGATGAGGGTGATAGCGATCGACGGCCCGGCGGGCTCGGGCAAATCCACGGTGGCCAAGGCGTTGGCCGAACGGCTCGACCTCGAGTACCTCGATACGGGGGCGATGTACCGATCGGTGGCCTTCGCGGCCATCCGACGGGGGATCGATCCCGACGACGTCGAGCCGGTCGGGCGTGTTGCTCGCGACCTCGACCTGCGCATGGACCTCGACGGCACGATCACCGTTGACGGCGCCGATGCGACCATCGAGATCCGAGGGCCTGAGGTGACCCGGGCGGTGAGCATCGTCGCCGCCAACCCGTTGGTGCGCGACGAGATGCGCCGGCGCCAGCGTGAGTGGGCCAAGAAGCGGGGCGGCGGCGTGATGGAAGGTCGCGACATCGGCACGGTGGTGTTCCCCGATGCCGATCTCAAGGTCTACCTGGACGCGTCGCCCGAGGTCCGCGCTTCGCGTCGATCGAAAGAAGTCGCCGAACTGGCCTACGAGACGGTGGCGGCCGACCTGGCTCGACGCGATGCCCTCGATCAGGGCCGGGCCGACGGCCCGCTGCGCGAGGCATCCGACGCGATCGTCATCGACACGAGCGACCTGACCGTCGACCAGATCATCGCCGCGGTGCTCGCGCTGCTCCCCTAGGTTCTCTGCATGGCTGACGACACCGTCATCATCCACCCCGAGGGCCACGAGTTCGGCGAGCGGATGAGCCTCGGCCAGCGGATCTTCTATCGCTTCATGCGTGGGGTGGTCATCATCATCACCCGGGGTTACTTCCGGGCCACCGTGAAGGGCGCCGAACACCTGCCCAAGACTGGCGCCTACATCCTGTCGCCGATCCATCGCTCGAATCTCGACACGCCGTTCGTCGCGCTGGCCACGCCCCGACGGTTGCGGTACATGGGCAAGGAGTCGCTTTGGAAGGGGGCCTTCGGGGCCTGGTTCCTCACTGCCCTGGGGGGATTTCCGGTGAAGCGGGGCAGCGCCGACCGTGAGGCCATGCGCGCCTGCCAGCACGTGCTCGAACGGGGTGAGCCGCTGGTGTTGTTTCCCGAGGGCACCCGTCAGACCGGCCCCGAGATGCAGCAGTGCTTCGACGGCGCCGCGTTTCTGTCGTGCCGTACCGGCGCCCCGATCGTGCCGGTGGGCCTCGGGGGTACCGAAGCGGCTCTGCGCAAGGGCTCGAAGCTGGTCTATCCGGTGAAGATGACCATCGTGATCGGCGAACCGATCATTCCGCCGGCCCGGCCCGAGAACGGCCGCACCTCGCGCAAAGCCATCAAGGCCATGACCGCCGAGCTGGCCGAGCGCATCCAGCCCCTGTTCGACGAGGCCCAGATCCTCGCTGGCCGCCCCAACGACCACTCCACCTTCCCCGAGGTTGCGCCCAAATCGCCCGATCCTTCCGAGCATGCGTAGATCCAGGTCGGTTTCCGACCTGAATCTACGCCGGAGTGAGATATCGGCGGGGTTGTCTGGGGTTCGTCGGACGGGCAGGGTCAGCCGCCCGATCCGCGTGGGACGATCCATCGGGTGGGCTGGCCCGTCACCGCGGTGATGAGGTCGTAGTCGTGGTCGTAGTGCAGCACCGTCGCGTCGTGGACCTCGGCCGTCGCCGCCAGCATGAGGTCGGGGAGCGGCAATCGGTGCTGCCCACGACGGGCGAGCAGATGCTGAACCTCCAGCGCTCGGTCCATCGCCTCGGTAGTGACCATCAACCAGGGGAGCGACTCGATGCCGAGGAGAAG
>JAYUBX010000545.1:0-2902 GCA_043740665.1 Candidatus Neomicrothrix sp. | reverse complement strand
CGGTGGCCCTGGGTCCAGATCCAGTTGGGCAGACCGGGGTCGTGCTCACTCACCACGATGCGCCATGACCCGTCGGCTTCGAGCGTCGTCTGGGCGCCGTTCAGCGTCACCCGGCCCGAGCCGTCACCGGCGGCCGCGTCGGGCGCCGCGTAGGCGTAGTTGTAGGTGTGCAGCAGCTCGTTCCACAGGCAGCAGTTCCAGAAGACACACGACGGCGACCGGCCCTCGATGACCAGCGCCTCGTCGTCGGCCAGGTCGAAGCTGCCCATGGCATAGGACGCGTCGCCGGCGGCCCAGCCGAACGTCGTCTGGGGCACCGGGTACGGCTCAGCCATGGTGTTCGGATCGGCCAGCTTGACCGGCACCATGGCCGCCTGCTCATCGACCCACGTGAGCGCGGCCCGAAAGCGTCGGGCCAGGTCGGCGTCAGTGAGCTGCCAGCCGTCGGCGGGGGCGCCGATCGCCTCGATGTTCCACTCCATCCGCTGACCCGACTCGGGGTGTTCGAGGTAGTCGCGGGTGATGGCACAGACGGCATCGGGTTCGAGGGCCAACCACGGTGTGGCCTCATGGTCGTCGGGGCTGATGATGAACTCGAAGGTGCCGTCGTCACCGATCGTCAGGTCGCGAGCGTTGATGGTGGCCACGATGCGCTCGGAGTAGTGCCCGTCGTTGGGTCCGCCGTAGACGGTGAGCGAGAAGTAGACGGCGTCGCCCTGACGACCCCAGACCCGATAGGTCGTCGACGGATCGATCGGCGCGTACTGATAGAACGCGTCCGAGTTGTCGCCGCCCCACTTCTTGGTCGGTCCCACGATCTCGGTGAATCGGGGACGGGAGGGGTCGGCCCAGACGAAGCTGTCGAGCCCGACCTGCAGGATCGAGAACATCCATCGATAGCCCTCGAGCAGTGCGGTCTCGTCATTGAGCGCACGGTCGCCGTCGCGCAGCCGAGCCTCGAGCCCACCGACGGCGGCGAGTAGTTCTCCCACGACGGCCGACGTCTCGCTGGCCAACTTCGGTTGGCCCTCGGTTTCGGAACCGTTGCCGTCGCTCATCGACACCGTTGTGTCGTCGTGGCCATCAGCTGGCCCAAGGCGACATAGCCGGCGTCGGTCAGATGAATCCGGTCGGGACCGAAATACTCGAAATGGGTGGCGAGCATGGCGTTCAGGTCGGCGATGTGCAGGTTGGGTCGTTCAGATGCCTCCTTGGCCAGCAACGCGTTGAAGGCGCCACCACCGAAACCGCCGGGTCGACTCGGATCACCATCGACGTTCACCCAAATGACGCAGTGCGACCCGAACAGATCGATGGCCTCACCCAGCTGGGTCTGCTCGGCGGCCACCGTGGTGGTGCCGTGCAGCAGCTGTCGCACATCGTTGGTGCCGAGCTCGACGACATAGGCATCACTGCGGCTCTTGGCCGCCTTGGCCAGGACCGGCATCTGTTCCTGGGTGGTGACGCCCAGAAAAGCACTGACCGACGTCTTCCAACCCGCCTGCTTGAACTGCTCGGTGATCCGGAACTCGCCAGTCGCCGTCAGGCTGTCGCCGACGACGGCCACCTTGATGCCGCGAACCTGCGATGCATCGGACGACGCACACGATGTGGCGAGGACGATGGCCGCGAAACCGACCAGGGCCAGTCGCCACGGGGGGTTACGTATCGTTCGAGGTCGGCAGGGGAACGACACGCTCACTGTCCACCATCGGCACGAAGAGCGGCCAGGCCAAGCCTCAATTGCGGGATTCGTCGTCGCAGCATCGGGAAATCGATTCGTCGGCGATCAGAGCGGGCCGGCCATCATGGCCGACGCCAGCTGGTATTTCGCGTCAATCGATGGGCAGGCGTCGCAACAGCTCGGCCTTTTCTTCCTCGAACTCCTCGAACGTCATCTGCTTGGCGTCGAACCGACGGTGGATCTCCTCGATACGCGTGAGCAGTTCCGAAGCCGAAAGCTCGCCATCGTGGTCATCGCCGGCCAGCGGCGACGAGCCATCGTCTTCGATGATCTCGGGTTCGTCGACGTCACCCTGGCGCTTTTCGCGCTTGGCCGCGGCCTTGGCCTTCTTCGCCCGATCGCGCTGCAATTTCTCGAAGCTGGTGCGTTGCGCGCCCATGGGTGTCTCCTTCAACGGGTGGGTGTCCGAGCGAGCCTCCTGGCTGCACTCGACACGATCGTGGCCCCCAGCTTACGACCATTCAGGTCGGGGTCCTGTTTGACGTGTACCCAGCGGCATCGCGGCCGGTAAAGCGAAATCAAGGCTTCGGTCGGGCTGCACTCGGCGCATAGGGTGCGCTCATGCGCTTCACGTTCGCCGAATCCATGACCGACCCGACCTTCTACGCCCCCTTGGCGATGGCGGCCGAACAGGCCGGATTCGACTCGTTCGTGGTGCCTGACAGCATCGGCTACCCCCGCGACTCCGACTCGACCTACCCCTACACTCCCGATGGCAACCGGGCCTTTCTCGAGGACAAGCCGTTCATCGAGCCGTTCTCGTTGATCCCCGCCCTTGGCGCCGTCACGACGACGCTGCGGTTCACCACCTTCGTGGTCAAGCTGCCTATCCGCAATCCCGTCCTCGTGGCCAAGCAGGCGGCATCGGTCGCGGTGCTGACCGGCAACCGGTTCGGCTTCGGCGTCGGCCTGTCCCCGTGGCCCGAGGACTATGTCATCTGCGAGCAACCCTGGAAGGACCGCGGTCGCCGCATGGACGAGCAGATCGAGATCATCCAGCAGCTCAACGCCGGCGGCTACGTCGAGTACCACGGTGACTTCTATGACCTGCCAGCGGTGTCGAAAAGCAGAAAGAGGGCAAAAAGCGCATGAAAATGATCGGCAACGTCGAAGTGCCACAAGAAGCGTTCATGGCGGTGCTCAAGTCACGCGCTGAGA
>JAYUBX010000544.1:0-3327 GCA_043740665.1 Candidatus Neomicrothrix sp. | reverse complement strand
GCAGATCGGCGGCGCCGAGACCCAGGTGCCCGGTAGCCCGCCCGTGCTCAACGCCGAGGGGCTCAGTGGCTCTGATCTGCCCGCTGGCTCGATCGGTATTGGCGATGCCCAGGTTGCCGTCAAGGACGCCAACGGCAACGTGGTCCAGTCCGAACGCCCGGCCGACGCGACGCCGACCACCACCACGCCCTGAGCTCGCCCTCACCGATTCCCCGTGCCGTCTCGGTCGCGTCGCGGCGAACGATGCGGTGACGGGTGCCCGTTTCGGGCACCGATGGCCGGATCGTCGGCGTTCGGGGCGGGACGCGCGGCGTGGTCGCCGTGAGGCACACTAGGCAGATGCGTGACTGGCTCGTCGCGGGAGCGGTGATCGAAGGTCCTGACGGGCTGCTGCTCGTCGAGAACCGTCGCCGCAACGGCTCATCGGACTGGTCGCCGCCGGGTGGGGTGATCGATCCGGGCGAGGCGGTGCTCGACGGGTTGGCGCGCGAGGTGGTCGAGGAGACCGGTCTGGTGGTGACCGAGTGGTCCGACCCGATCTATGAGATCGAAGTGGTGGCCCCCGACCTGGGTTGGCGGCTGCGGGTCGAGGCGTTCGAGGCAGTGGCGTGGACGGGCGAGGTCGTGATCGACGACCCCGACGGCATCGTCGTCGATGCTCGATTCGTCGCCCACGACCGGTGCGGCGATCACCTCGGGGGCGGCCATCCGTGGGTCGGTGAGCCGTTGGGCGAATGGCTCCAGGCCCCGTGGTCGGGTCGGCGCTCGTTCGGCTATCACGTGGCCGGGGCCGATCCCGCCACGTTCGCCGTCACCCGTCGATGACGGACGGGTCTCGGGTCAGCGGCCCGGTGCGACCGCTCGTCGTGGATGAGCCGGGCATCCTGCATGTCGACATGGACGCCTTCTTCGTGTCCGTCGAGCTGCTCGATCAGCCCGAGCTCCGCGGCCGACCGGTGATCGTCGGCGGCTCGGGCGATCGAGGCGTGGTGGCGGCGGCGTCCTATGAAGCTCGGTCGTTCGGGGTGTTCTCGGCCATGCCGTCGATGCGGGCGCGCCGGCTGTGTCCGCACGCCGTCTTTCTGCCGGGACGATTTCACCGGTACGCCGAGGTCAGCACGAACGTCATGGGCATCTTCCGGTCGTTCACGCCGCTGGTCGAGCCCATCTCGATGGACGAGGCGTTCCTCGACGTGCGGGGGGTGCGCCGGTTGCACGGGCCGCCGCCCACCATCGCCGCCTACATCCGTCAGCGGGTGCTCGACGAGGAAGGGTTGACCTGTTCGGTGGGGGTGGCGCCGTCGAAGTTCGTGGCCAAGCTGGCCAGCGAGGTAGCCAAGCCGCGGATATCGGTCGATGGGCCGGTTCCCGGCATCGGCGTAAAGATCGTCGCCGTCGACGAGGTGCTGTCATTCCTGCACCCGCTGCCGGTGCAGGCCCTTTGGGGTGTGGGACCGGCGACCCTGCAGCGACTCGAGCGGCTCGGCATCGTCACTGTCGGCGACCTGGCCGTCATGCCCCTCACCGTGCTCACCGGCACGCTGGGCCTGGCGGCGGGTACCCATCTGTCGACCCTGGCCAACGGCATCGACGATCGTTCGGTCGAACCTGATCGTCGACCCAAGTCGATCGGTCACGAGGAGACCTTCCCTCAGGATCATCACGGCCGCTCGACGCTCGAACGCGAACTGGTGCGCCAGAGCGATTCGGTCGGCGCCCGGTTGCGGGCGCACGGGCTGGCCGGCCGCACGATCACCCTGAAGGTGCGGTTCCGCGACTTTCGCACGATCACCCGTTCGGCGACCCTTGCCGGAGCCACCGATTCGGCCCAGACCATCGTCACCCAGGCCAAGACCTTGTTGGGCGATATCGACCCCAGCCCTGGTGTGCGTCTGATCGGTGTGAGCGTGAGCGGGCTCAGTGAGGGCGCGGCCCGGCAGCTGACCCTCGACGACATCGACACCGGATCGTGGGACGACGCCAACCAGGCGGTTGACGCCATTCGGGCCCGGTTCGGTTCGGCGTCGATCGGTCCGGCGACCCTGGCCGACCCCGACGGGCTGCACCTGCGCACCATCGGCGAGCGGCAGTGGGGGCCCGAGCAGTCGGACAACGATCGGTGACCCCGCGTTGTTGCCGTCGGGATGCTGTGGAAAGATGACCCCGGCGTTCTCCCGATGGCGCTCCAGAGGTAACATCGGCCCCGAACGACAGCATTCGGCAACCAACCGGCAATTGAGGGGTGGAAGGGTGCCGCTTTCCGAGGACGAACAGCGAATCCTCAGCGAGATCGAGGCCAAGCTCTACGAGAGCGATCCCGGGCTCGCGCGTGACATCGCGGATACCACCGTCTACACCCACGCCTACCGCAACCTGAGGTGGGCGCTGCTGGGTTTGCTGGCCGGTCTGGTGATCCTGGTGCTCGCCCTGTCGGTGAACTTCTGGCTGTCGGCCGTGGGCTTCGTGGTCATGCTGGTGTCGGCGCTGGCCGTCGAGCGCAACGCTCGCCGCATGGGCAAGGCCGGCATCAATCAGATCACCCAGTCGATGCGCACCGCCGGGCTGCGCGACTACTTCGGATCGAGCAGCCAACGCATGCGGGATCGCTTCAAGCGCGAAGAATAGTTCCCGAGCAAAACCCGCGTAGAACCCGAACCTTCCCCGGATTTGCGCACGGGGGCGACCAGATCGACCGAAGGTTGGGATTTAGCGGGTTGGGATTTGGCGGTGGAGCAGTCGTCGGCCGTCGAGGTGGCGTCGAGCCCGTCGCCACCAGGGCACCATCCGAGCGACTGACGCCTGCACCATGATGGCGGTGTGTTCGGCCTCGTCGGCCTGCTGTTCGTCGAGCGGCGCCGGGCTGAACTGGGCGGCGTCGGCGGTGTGGGCCAGGGCCACCAACCGGTCGCGCTCGGCGGGCAGGCGACCGCCGGCCCGACGAGCGAACTCGGGGCCGGTCTCGGCCGGGCGTCGGACCTCGCCGGTGACGGCGATGGCTTCTTGCGATTCGAGCCAGGCCACGCGGATTCGGGCTGAGCCGTCGCGGGCCCGAGTGCGACGGCGCCGCCGGCGCAGGGCCAACGCGGCTGGCACGACCGTCCCGTAGAGCGCGAGGGCGGCGAGGGCGATCAGCCCGAGCTCGGTGAGGCGGGCCGACCACACCGACCGGCGGTGACTGGTCGAGCTGCCGGCCCCGCCGGTCCGCTGATCGGCGCCGAGGTTGTTGCCGGCATTGGCGGCGTCGCCGGCCAGGGTGCTGGGTGTGGTGGTGGCGGTCGGGGCCACCGTGGTCGTGGTGGCCCCGTTGGGTTCGAACTGGGCCTCGGG
>JAYUBX010000543.1:0-8182 GCA_043740665.1 Candidatus Neomicrothrix sp. | reverse complement strand
GTCCATCGAAAACCCCGGTTCGAACCAGCCTTCGGGCAGGTGCTCGACGAGCCAAGCTCGGATCTCGACGCGGAACGCTTCGGCTTCAGCGGGGTAGGTCAGGTCCATTCACCCATCTTGACCGATCGGTCAAGTGCGGTCCAAGCGGATCAACACGTGGATCAGCCAAGTAGATCAATAGGTGTGGCCAGGGGGTGGCGGGCGTTCCGAGCCGGCCGGGGCGCGAGCGGCGTCGGGTACCTCCTCGGGCTGCACGTTGCGGTCACCGGTGAACACGACCGCATACTTGCCGGCAACCACCACCCGCGACTCGACCCCGAGATGATCGAGGGCGTCGAGCAGCGCCTGCTGCTGGGGCGAGTCGGCGTCGACGACCCACGCGGCCCGGGCTCGATTGCGCACAAACGTCTCGCCGTCGACCGACCGCAAGGCGCCGGCCGACGGCGACGCGACGATCTGCTCGTCACTCTCGAACGTCAGGCGGTACGCCACCCAGTAATCAGCATGCACGGCGTCGATGCGGGCCGCTTCGAGGGCGGCGATGACCCCGCCCAACTCGCCGGATCGACCGATGCGAAACGACGAATCGGTGCTGGTCGTCAGTTGGTCGAGGCGCACGAACCCCACGCCGGTGATCACCATGGCGCCCACCAGAACCGCGGCCGCGGTTCGGGGCCCGACCGCCAGCCGAGCGGCCAGCAGAACCAGAAACGGGGCGAGGAAGAACAGATAGCGCAGGTTGGCCTGGTCCATGCCGAACGGGATCGTGGCGAAGATGAACGGGAAGGCCACGAACCCGACCAGATCGGCCCCGACCACGAATCGGCTCCGGCGGGAGATCGCCCGGCGGCCGGCGACGACGAGCCCGACCAAGGCCGCCAGATAGGCCACCACGCCGACCGCGCCGCCGATCCACTGCAGGGTGCCGATCTGACGAAGGCCCAGTTCGGCCGGCAGTCCGTGGGTGACGTACCACCACAGCCGATCGAGGTAGCTGCCGTTGGCGGTGAAACCCTGGGTGTCACGCAGCGACGGAAATCCCGAGCCCACGTTCGTGACCAACCAGGGCAGCGCTCCGACCGTTGCCGTCGCAACGGCCGTGACCAGACCGGGTGCGGAAGGCCATTCGACGCGACCGGTTCGCTTCTTCGGCCACAGCAGGACGGCCACGACCGGCACCGCGAAGTACATGATGTTGGGACTCGTCCACCATCCCAGGCCGAGCGCCAGCCCGAGGGCGCCCCATTCGATCGCGGCCGCGGCGTCGAACGGCTGGCGCCGGGCGATCGGGTCGACCCGGCGCAACGCCAGCAGGATGGCGACCAGGCCGACCACCACCGTCGGCCCGTAGAACAGCTGCTCGCGCGTGGCGAACCACACCGCCGCCGGTGGCCACACCCAGGCCAGCAGTCCTGCCACCCGGGCCGGACCCGAGCCCATCAGCCGGCGCGCGCACCGCCAGACCAGCACCGCGCCGACCCCGGCGAGCACCAGTGATGGCAGGCGCAGCGCCAGGGTGGATGGTCCGAACAACGCGTAGCTCATCGCGACCGGCAACGCCTCGGCCGTGCCGCCGTAGTGCTGGCCCCACAGGAAGGCCGGCCAACCATCGCTCCAGATGTGACGAGCCAGCAGGCTCGACAGCACCTCGTCCGAATCAGGACGGCCCAGTGATCCCGAGACGGCCGCCGCCCGCAACGCGATGCCCACCAGCATGGTGGCGGCGACCGCCATCCGGCCGGGACCGGCCCAGGCCGGCGCGACCGCGGTCGAGTCCTGCACCTCGATGGTCGCGCTCACAATGAGGAGTCTCCCACTGTGACCCGATCCGTGTCGTGGCGCGTAGGCTTTCGGCCATGTCGACCACCGAGGCTCCCCCCGCTGCCCCGACCGCCGCTCCGGCCCGAGAGCGCTGGACCAACCAGTGGAAGGAGCTGTACTCCGAGGTCATCACCTCGGGGTTGTGCACCGGGTGTGCCGGCTGCGTGATCTCGTGTCCCCACGATGTGATCGGCTACAACCACGAGGCCGGTGGCTACAAGCCGTTCCACATCGAAGAAGAGCTCGGGCTCGACAACTGCATCCACGGCGAGAAGGGCTGCACCTCGTGCACCCGTGCGTGCCCCCGGTTCCGAGCGTGGGAGCCGCAGGCCGACGAGCACCTCTTCGCCCGTGAGCGCGAGCCCGACGAGATCGCCGGCATCTACAGCGACATCCTGCTCACCCGGGCCAGCGACGACATGGTGCACCGCATGGGCCAGGACGGCGGACTGGTCTCGGCCATCCTTATCTGGGCCATCGACGAGGGCTACATCGAAGCTGCGCTCACGTCGTACGTCGACGCCGATGACGGCTGGAAAGCCGTGCCCGGAGTCGCCACCAACCGTGACGAGATCCTGGCCGGGGCCGGCAGCCGCTACACCTACTCGGCCAACACCCTGGCCCTGCCCGAGGCCCTCGAACGGGGATACTCGAAACTGGCACTGGTCGGCATGAGCTGCCAGTCGTCGGTGCCACCCGTCATGTGGTCCCGCAAGATCGGCAAGATCTCGAAGCCCATCGTCTTCAACATCGGGCTGCTCTGCTCGAAGACGTTCGACGACGCCATCTTCGACGAACTGTTCGACGCCAAGTACGGCCTCCAGAAGGCCGACATGGTGAAGATGAACATCAAGGGCGTCTTTCAGATCTGGATGCGCGACGGCGCCTATCACGAGATCAATCTGAAGGAATGCCACGCCTGGACGCGCGAGGGCTGCATCCACTGCCCCGACTTCGCCGCCGAACACGCCGACATCTCGACCGGAGGCATCGGCAAGGACAACGACTGGACGCTCACCATCGTGCGCACCGAGCTCGGCCGCGAGATCATGCAACGCATGATCGCTGACGGGTCGATCATCTCGCGAGACGCCAACGAGGATCCGGCCGCCATTGCGCTGATGCGCAAGCTGGCCGAGAAGAGCCGGGCCCGGTGGCCGCAGTGGGCCGCCGCCAACGTCCGGGTCGGCCTGCCCGAGCCCAAGGTCAAGGCCAAAGCCAAGGCCTGAGTTCGTCAGCCGATCGTGGTGGGGCCGCCGCCGCCCGAGTTGCCGTTCGAGCTGGCCGCACCCTTCCAGCCCTTGCTGGCGCAGGTGCCGGCCAGACCGTCCTGGATGCTCTGCGGCAGGTTCTCGGGATGGTTGGCCAGATCCTTGTCGATGGCCTTGAACGTCTGGCCGTCGTAGTTGGTGCTGAAGGTCTGATTGATGTCGCCCGTGGCCGTCGGGATCGTCGCCGGGGACTTCTTGTTGGCATCGTCGTAGGGCACGTTGGCGATGATCCAGTGGATCGCGCACTGACAGGCCTCGGGGGGCGCCAACGTCGTCGAGGTACCGGCCTGACCCGTGCACCCCTGCACGAAGTTGTCCTGCACCAGGTTGTTCTGGGCGCTGTAGGACGACGGCGTGTTGTCGGGATGGCAGGCCGCCCCCACGAGGACGAGCAGGCCAGCGACGGCGAACAACCGGATCGACCGGCGGCGGCTGGGACGGGAAACCTGGCTCATGACGGGCAACGGGCCTCGAGATGGGGAACGGGGGCGCCGAGTTACGGTAGTCGCCGCCGGGCCCCACCGACCATCCGGGTCAGCGGGCCTCGCGGGCCCGCAGGTCGACCATGGCGATGACGTCGGCACCGGGCAGGTGGTTGCGATCGTCATCGCCCTCGGTCGAGCACGCCACCCGAGCCAGGTAGGCCAGGTGAGGAGCGTCAGGAGCGAACTCGAGGATCTGGGCGTCGGCACCGCCACTGCTAGCGCTACCGGACGAAACCTCCCGGACTCGCTGAACCGCATTGGCCATCGCGTCCCACAGACCACTCGGGCCCTGCGGACCGGTGGTCCGGGCCTCGTCGCCGGCCAGCCAGTCGAGGGCCGGCCAGAACTCAACACCGACCGGATCGGTCGTGAGGTCGACACGTCGGACGCTGGCTCGCATGGATCCATCATCGATGGTGCGCGGCCGAAACGGATGAGGCTGACGACCCAGTTCGGGCGAAATGAGTCGGACGCCTCAGGCTGGGCCGAACGACTCAGCGGCCAGCGCTCGCGCCCGCCCAAAGACGTCGTCGAGCATCGGTTCGGTGAGGCGCCCGGTGAAGGTGTTCTGCTGGCTGACGTGGTACGAGCACACGATGGTGCGAGGCCCGACGGCACCCGGATCGAGCGGCACTTCGACCCCGTGACCGAACTTCGGTCGGGGCCGCACACCGAGCACGCCGGCCAGCACCTGATAGCCGAACTGGCCCAGCACGACGTAGACGCGGGCCCGGTCGAGCAGGGCCAACTCGCGCTCGAGGAACGGCCGGCAGCGATCGCGTTCGTCGACCGTGGGCTTGTTGCCGGGAGGCGCGCACCGCACTGGCGCGGTGATGTAGGCGCCGGTCAGGGTCAGGCCGTCGTCACGCGCCACGCTGTCGGGGCGGTCGGCCAAGCCAGCCCGCCACAGGGCTCGGTACAGCCACTGGCCCGAGCGATCGCCGGTGAACATGCGGCCGGTGCGGTTGGCGCCGTGGGCCGCCGGCGCCAGGCCGACCACCACGATCGACGCGGCCCGGTCGCCGAAGCCCGGCACCGGCCGGGCCCAGTAGTCGTCGTCGCGATAGGCCGCTCGCTTCTCGACGCCAACCTGCTCGCGCCACGCCACCAGTCGAGGGCAGGCGCGACACGACACGATGTCGCTCTCGAGCTGGTCGAACGGGTCCATTCCCCCGCCACCCTACGAGGGTCCCCGGGGCGGGATCCCACCGGCGGTGCCGATAGCTTGGGTACTCTCATGCCCCGCAAGAACGCTCCCAAGCCGCCGACGGCGACCACGGTCATCCTGGTGCGCCACGGTCAGACCCCCACCACCGGCACCACTCTGCCCGGTCGGGCGGCCGGGCTGCACCTGGCCGACAAGGGCATCGAGCAGGCCGAGCGGGCCGCCGCCCGCCTCGCGCCGCTCGACAAGATCACCGCCGTCTATGCCTCACCCCTCGAACGCACCCGAGAGACGGCCGCACCGATCGCCAAGGCCCTCGGCCTGCGGGTCAAGGCCGACCGCGGTCTGCTCGAAGCCGACTTCGGCGAATGGACCGGGCGCAAGCTGTCCGAGCTGAACAAGCTGCCCGAGTGGAAGACGGTGCAGCAGTACCCCAGCGGCTTCCGCTTTCCCGGTGGCGAGTCGTTCACCGAGATGCAGGTGCGCATCACGTCAACCCTGGCCCGCCTGGCGGCGCAGCACCGAGGCGAGACCATCGTCGCGGTGTCGCACGCCGATCCCATCAAGGCGGCGCTGGCCGACGCGCTCGGCACCCACCTCGATCTGTTCCAGCGCATCGTGGTGTCACCCTGCTCGGTGAGCGTGATCTGGTACGCCGCCGGCGGCCCGGTGGTGCTCACCTCGAACAGCACCGGCGACGACCTCACCACGCTGGGGTTGTCGTGACCAGCTCGTTCGACTTCGACTCACCCGATCACTTCACGTCGGGAGCGGTCGGCCCGCCCGGCAACCGGGTGTTCTTCCTGCAGGCCCGCCAGAACGGCGAGGTGGCCAACCTGCGGCTCGAGAAGCAGCAGGTGGCGGCGCTGGGTGACTACCTGGCCGGCATCCTCGCCGACCTGCCCGATGCCGAGGTCGAGCCCAGCGAGGTCGAGTTGCTCGAACCGGCCATCGAGGAATGGGTCGTCGGCGCGCTGGCTGTCGCCTACGAAGAGGCCGAGGACCGCGTGCTGCTGGTCGCCGAGGAACTCGTCATCGAACCCGACGAAGACGATCCCGTCCGACTCGAGATCGACGACCCGGCCACGGCTCGGTTTCGCCTGACCCGGGGCCAGGTGTTGGCCTTCATCCGCCATGCGGCGGGCCTGGTCACCTCGGGTCGCCCGTTGTGCCGACTGTGTGGCAAGCCCATCGATCCCGACGGTCACGCGTGTCCGCGCCTGAACTGACCAACGACGCGGTGAGCGGCGATCTGCTGCTCGACGGCGAGCTCACCATCAAGGGCCGCATGCCGTGGAGCTCGAACGGCACCTACCTGGTCGAGGTCTGCCTTGGCGCCGCCACCACCAACGCCGTCTACAAGCCGCATCAGGGTGAGCGCCCCCTGTGGGACTTCCCCGGCGGGCTCTACAAGCGCGAGGTCTCCGCCTTCGAGCTGAGCGACCTGCTCGGCTGGGACATCGTGCCCCGCACCGTGCTGCGCACCGAAGGGCCGCTGGGCGAGGGGTCGCTGCAGCAGTTCGTCGACGCCGACTTCGAGCAGCACTACTTCACGATCTACGAAGCCGGCGGCCACACCGAGCAACTGCAAACCATGTGCGTGTTCGACCTGTTGGCCAACAACACCGACCGCAAGAGCGGCCACTGCCTGCTCGGCCGCGACGGACACATCTACGGCATCGACAACGGACTGAGCTTCCACCAGGAGTTCAAGCTGCGCACGGTCATCTGGGAGTACAGCGGTGAGCCCATCCCCGAGGCGTTGCTGGCCGGCGTCGCCACGCTGATCGACGGCGGCTTGTCGGCCGCCCTCGCCGGCCTGCTCGACGGGTTCGAGCGCGACGCCCTGCTGACCCGAGCCCAAGCCGTGCTCGACAGCGGCCACTTTCCGGTGGACGAATCGGGCCGGCGCTACCCCTGGCCGTTGGTCTGACCCAGGATGCGGTCGAGGTAGGGACTGGTGAAGCGACCGGTCGGGTCGAGGCGGGCCCGCATGGCCTGGAACTCGCCCCACCGGGGATACCGGGGGGCCAGGGTCGCCGCCGTCTGAAAGTGCATCTTGCCCCAGTGGGGCCGGCCGCCGTAGTCGTCCATGATCCCCTGCACGCCCTGGAAGTACTGGTCGTACGGGGTGCCCTGGTAGACGTGCACCGCGATGTAGGCGGTCTCGCGACCATAGGCCGTGCTCAGCGGGATGTCGTCGGCTGCTACGACCCGCACCTCGACCGGAAACAGGATCTGCACGCCTTGGCGCTTGACCAGGTTACGCACGCGGTTGAGCGCCTCGACCAGGTTCTGACGCGGGATCGCGTACTCCATCTCGTAGAAACGAACGAACCGGGGACTGGCGAAGACCGAATAGCTCGGCTCGATGTAGTCGGCGTGACCCGTGCCCGGCACGATCTTGGCGACCCGCCGGCCCAGCGCCGGGTTGAAGCGGCCGGCGCGGCACGTCAGGTCGAAGGCCACGTTGCTCAGCAGGTAGTCGTCCTTGAACGAGCGCCATTTGGTGCGGGGTCGGACTGGATCGCTGGTGCGTTGATTGCGCTTGGTGAGTGCCCAGCCGGTGTTCGGGATCCAGAAGAACTCGAAGTGGTCGTTGCCCACAACCTCGTCGTCCCACCGCTCGAGCAGCGCATCGACCCGCTCGGCCTGCTCGATGGCGTGCAGGTTGAACGCCGGCACGCACTGGATCGTCACCGTCGACAGGATGCCCAGCGCGCCGACCCCGACCCGAGCCACGTCGAGCACGTCGGCGTTCTGCTCGGCCGTCGCCTCGATGATGGTGCCGTCGCCGGTGACGATGCGCAGCCCGACGATGCGGCTCGACAGGTTGCCGAACCGCAGCCCGGTGCCGTGGGTCGCGGTCGACGTGGCCCCGGCGACCGACTGATAGGCGATGTCACCCAGGTTCTCGAGGGCCAGCCCGCGGGTGGCCAGGTGGTCATTCAGCTTCCACAGTGGAATACCGGCCTGCACGGTGATCGTCTCGGCCACCGAGTCGATCGACAGCACCCGGTCATAGTCACCCAGGTCGAGCAGGTAGCCGTCGGTACACACGATCGGCGTGAACGAATGCCCGGCGCCCACCACCTTGACCGGCACCCCCTCGGTCGCCGCCCGCTGCACCACGCGCACCAGGTCGGCCTCGCTGCGGGGCCGCTCGATGGCGATGGGCGAGCACGACTGGTTGCGCGCCCAGTTCGTCCACTTCGGTCGAGGCGCCGGTCGGGTCGGTGCGGTCACCCCCCGAGGATACCGGCCACCCGCGCCGGTAGGCCGCTCGGGGGCGGCCTACCGGGTGGGTGGGGTATGTGGGGAAGGGCAGGGTGGCGCCTTGGCGGTCAGCGTCCGGGTGGTGGTCGGCCTCGGTGGCGTTGGCTGTGGAGGGTGCGGTGTTCGGGGGTGGTCCAGGTGAAGTGTTCGTCGGTGGTGGCGGT
>JAYUBX010000542.1:0-2130 GCA_043740665.1 Candidatus Neomicrothrix sp. | reverse complement strand
CCGCGCTGCAAGCGCACGTGCTCCTCGCCGAGGTTCGAGACCACCAGCGCCACGATGGTCACCAGGAAGACTTGGCCGAAAAGGGCCTCGAGCATGGCCAGGGTGCGACCGGCATCGATGGCGGCGGTGTAGTCGCCGTAGCCCACCGTGGTCAGCGTCACGTAGCTGAAGTACTCATAGGTGAAGCCGTTCACCGGGGTCTGGCTGAAGAAGGGGCCGTCGACCACGTTCACGAATCGATAGATGGCGGTGAAGATCAGGCCGATCAGCAGATAGGCGGCCAGCGAGGCGGCGACGGTGTTGAGGGTCACCTTGCGATGCGAGAACGCCCGCCGCAGGATTGCTGGGAAGCACAGGCCGAGCACGAGGCAGTACGACATCACCCCGGCCGCCAACAGCCAGCGATCGCCCGTCGCCAGGTCCTTGGTGGTGGCGGGGTGACCCTGGGCGGTGATGATCACCGCCAGACCCACCGACGCCGTCACCACGACGACGCCCACCTTGCGCAGCAGCGGGCTTACGTGCGACCGCGTCAGGGTGACGAGTACGAGCAACCCCAGAACGAGCGCGGTCACGACCGGACCCAGCCGGAAGGTCTCGTCGATCGGGATCATGATCAGGCTCAGGATCGTCAGGATCAGCACGACCAGGTAGCCATCCGAGCCCATCAGGTCTTGGCGAAGGAAGGCGATCGTGTCCTCGATGACTTCCTCGGCTTGGTCGATCGGATCGTTGGCCATGGGCGGATCGTAGGTGCCAGACCTCGTCCGTCGGCCGACCGTCGGCACCTACCATGCACGGGTGCACGTCTCCGGCTGGTGGTGGCTCGGCCTGCTGGTGCTGGCGCCGATGTTGCTGGCGCTCGACATGTACGTCGTTCCGGCGGTGTCGGGCCCGATCGCCCGGCGCCCGGCGCTGATCTGGACCCTGATCTGGACTGCACTCGGCTTGGTCTTCGGGGCGGCCGTCTGGGCCACGTGGGGTGAGCGCTACGCCATCAAGTACACGACCGGCTACATCGTCGAGCGGGCCCTGACCATCAACCAGGTCATGGTGTTCGCGTTGGTGCTGCGCGCCTTCCGCCCGCCAGGGCCAGCCGCGACCCGGGCCGCGTTCCTTGCCGTCTGGTTCGCGCTGGTGCTCAAGTTGCCGTTCATCGTCGTGGGCGCGTTTCTCGGTCAGCGGGGGGGCGACCCGCTTCGCTATGGGTTGTCCATGCTGTTCGTGCTCGGCGGGGTGTTCCTGGTGCGGGACCGAGACCGCCAGCCGACGGTGGCCGAGAACCGGTACCTGCGGTTTCTGGCGTCCCGGCTCGACTTCGTCGAGGAGTGGCACGAGGACCGATTGATCATCCACGCCGATGGTCGCCGCCGCTACACCCTCGAGTTCGCCCTGGTGGTCGTGCTCATCTCGGTCGACTTCTACTTCGCCGCGTCGGTACCGCTCGCTTTCGCATCGCAGAAGCCCCCGTTCCTGGTGTTCGCGTCGAGCGTGCTGTCGGTCGTCGGTCTGCGCAGCCTGTACTGGTTGTTCGATTCGCTGAACCTCGATCCGAGGGTGATGCGGGTGACCTTGGCCCTGGTGCTATGGCTGGTGGCCGGTGAGTTGCTGTTGTCCGACGCGCTCCACGATCCGTCGTGGTTGCTGCCGGCGGGGATCGCCACGGTGTTGGCGGTTCCGATCATCGGGGCGGCTCGCCGCCACGGACCCATCGTCCCGCTAGGTTGGATCGATGGATCCTGACTTCGAGGGCGATCTCGGCGTCGACGTGCTCATCATCGGTGCCGGCATCCAGGGTCTCTACATCGCTCACGAACTGGCTCGCACCTATTCGGTCTGCGTCGTATCCGATCCGGCCGTCGGCGCCACGACCCTCGATGCCGCCGGATCGTTCTCGGCCGGCTATGACGGCAACGATGCCAATCGCATCCAGCCGGCTCGTCGTGCGGCTGGGTGGTGGCGCCTCTGGGCCGAGAGTAACGGTGTGCCGTTCAATGAGGCGCCGTCGTGGTTCGTCGTGCCCGCCGACGAGGTTTCCAGTCGCACCCGCCTGTGGACCGACGCCATGCTCGCCGCACCGCAAGCCGACGCCCTGCCCGAGCCCTTCGCCGATGGCAGCCTGGCCGGCGG
>JAYUBX010000541.1:0-1988 GCA_043740665.1 Candidatus Neomicrothrix sp. | reverse complement strand
GCCCACGTCATCGGCGGCGGTATCTGGGCCGGGGCGCTTCTGCACCTCAACCGCTTCACGAAGGCCCCCGACGAGGACGCGATCCCGGCCGTCGCCGTGGCAGCGAACCGCTACAGCCGAGTCGTACTGATCATCGTCCTGGCGACGATCGGCTCCGGCACCGTCGTCGCCGTGACCCGGTTTACGCAGCTCGACGACTTGTGGACCACCCGATATGGACGGGTGCTTGTCGTCAAACTCGTCCTCGTCACCGCGGCGCTCCTCCTCGCAAACCTGGCTCGCCGCCAAGGCTTGCCGGCCGTCGGATCCCGACTCGCCGCACTGCGCAACATCACCCGCATCGAAGTGATCGTCCTCGCCATTGTCATCGCCGCCAGCGTCGTCCTCGCCAATACGGGGCCGCCGGTTGTGGCAAGCTCTTTCCTTCTCGGGCCACCACCTCTCACCAACGCTACCTGGGGCGCTGATCTGGCCGGCAACAACCTTGTACTCGTCGCCGCCGTCGACCGCCAACTCCAAGTCCGCATCCTGCAACCCGGCGGACAACCACCCGCCAAGGCTCGCTCCACGATCGCCGGCCGACAACCCGACGGGGGTGACATCGACATCTTCGCACGCTCCTGCGGCCCCGGATGCGAGGTCGTCGGCCATGACTGGCAGGACGGAACCACCGAGCTCGAGATCACCGTCCCCGAGGGCGAGTACGCAGGCGGCACCGCTGTCGTCGCCATCGATTGGCCGCCAGGACCAGACGCTTCACCGCTTCTGACGGCTGCCGTCGCAGCCACCAAGTCAGCGCCCCGCCTCACTCTCTCCGAGTCCGTGACCAGCGACCCCTCGATCCGAGCAGACCCCGCCACCACCGAAATCTCCGGAACCGATTTCATCTCCCAAGAGCCGTTCGCCAACGGTGGCGACGACGTGCATCAACTCGCCGACGAAAACGGGCTCAACAGGATCACGTTCACCGTGCCCGCCTCGAACATCTGGGTCAAGATGTGGATCGACCCACAGTCGAAACGCATCGTCAAGGAGACGATCATCGACCCCGGCCATCGGATCGAACACATCCTCACCTACTCGCCATGAACCGCCGCCACGCACCCTTGATGAGCCTCGCAGCGCTCGGCTCCACCGGAGCATGGTGGGTACGGCGACGCCGACGCAGGCCCGCCTGGCTGACCCCGAAAGGAGTCGCGTTCGACGGCCCACTCCACGGCCGAACCCTCGGTACCGGCTCGCCGATCGTGCTTCTGCACGGCCTGCTCGGATCTGGCCGATTCTGGAGCGGCGCCTACGACACACTCGCCGACAGCCACCGACTCGTCGTACCCGACCTCCTCGGGTTCGGCCAGTCCCCCAAGCCCTACGACGTCGACTACACACCAACAGACCACGCACGCGCCGTCGTCGCCGCCCTCGACCAGATCGGCGCAACCGAACCGGCGACCCTCGTCGCCCACTCACTCGGCGTCATCATCGCCCTCCGATTCGCCTACGAACACCCGAACCGCGTTGCCAACATCGTCGGATTCGGGCCGCCGCTCTACCGGAATGGCACGAGTGCGAAGCAGCACATCTCTGGCCTCGGTGGACTCACAAGGCTGCTTGCCTTCGACACCCCTCTCGCCAGCCGGACGTGCGAGTGGATGTGCGACCACCGCCACGCTGCGGCGAAGATCTCCAGGCTTGTTCGGCCAGACCTACCGCCAGCAGTCGCGACCGACGCAGTCCAACACAACTGGGCTGCGTACTCCCGATCAACACAGCACACTCTGATCGAAGTACAGCCCGTCACTTGGCTTCCCGAGATCCTCTGTCCGATCGTGCTCGTCGCTGGCACCAACGACCCCGTCGTCGACCTCGAACATCTGCACACCTTGGCCAAGCAGAACAACATCGAGGTATCGGAACGCCACGGTGGGCACGACCTGCCGTTACGTCAACCCGCACAATGCATCGACCTGATCCGAGCTCATTCCCCTTGT
>JAYUBX010000540.1:0-3047 GCA_043740665.1 Candidatus Neomicrothrix sp. | reverse complement strand
GCCACGAGGTCGGTGATGGGCTGCTCATCACCGTCGTCGACCAACTCCAGCGGGTGCTGCTCGATCCGGAACAGCTGTTTCGGCTGGGTGGCCCCCAGTTCGTGATCGTGAACCGTTCGCTGATGGAGTCTCGATTGGCCGAGGCCCGAGCCAACGAACTGCAGAGCGTGCTCGCCCTTCCCTTCCGGATTGGCAGCGACCAGCTGCGCGTCGCCACCACCAGCGGCGTGGCCCTGATCGAACCCCGCCACGCCGACGCGGACGACGTGCTGCGCGACGTGCTCATCGCCCTGCAACAGGCACATCGCGTCGGACCTTCGGCGACCGTTGTATTCGACCAGTCGATGCGGCCCGATCTCACACCGACCAACGTCGAGCGACGCCTGCGCCAGGCTCTCGACCAGGACGAGTTCTGGCTGCTCTATCTGCCCGTGGTCACCCTCGACACCCACGAGCTGGTCGGGGTCGAGGCGTTGCTGAGATGGGCCGACCCCGAGCGTGGGTTGGTGAGCCCCGACCAATTCCTGCCGCAGCTCGAAGCCACCGGACTCATCGAGCCTGTAGGCGATTGGATCGTGCAGCAGGTGTGCGAGCAGAGCCGGGCCTGGCAGCAGGCCTTCCCCGATCGCGAGCTCCTCACCACGATCAACGTGTCACCGCACCAACTCACGTTCCCCAGTTTCATGCCCCGCCTGATGGCCGCCATCGAGTCGACCGGTGCTGACCCCGCCCGCATCTGCCTCGAGATCACCGAGGGTCCGTCGATGGCCAACGTCGACTCGGCCTGGGCGATCCTGCGGGACGCCAAGGATGCCGGCATCAAGCTGGCCCTCGACGACTTCGGCACGGGATATTCGTCGCTGGCCTATCTGCGCCGATTTCGCCTCGACGTGCTCAAGATCGATCGCACCTTCGTGTCGGGCATTGCCGACAACCGCGAGGATGCCGCCATCGCCCAACAGCTGGTGGCCATGGCCCATGCGCTGGGCATCGCTCCGGTGGCCGAAGGTGTCGCCACCGCCGAACAGGCGCAGACCTTGCACGGCATCGGCTGTGACTTCGCTCAAGGCTTCTACTTCAGTGCACCCCAGCCGGTCACCGCGATCGACGCCATGTTGGCCAAGGGCGTGGTGCGGCCAGCCGACGAATCCCCCGGCATCGACTGGGGCGGACGGCAGCCCGAACCAATCTGACCGCGGACTTCCCCGAACCAGGTCGGGCCGACGGGTCAGACCAACAAGTGGCGTTGCAGCGCGTCGACGGTGGCGGCGGAGACTCCGATCGACTCGACGTAGCCGACCATCGACCCGTGCTCAGCCCGGACCAACGCCAGCACGTCGTGCATGGCACGAGGTGGCGCATCGAGAAAGGCGGCGGGCTGGTCGGTCATGGCGTCGAGTGCCTCAGGGACATTGACCCGTAACCACTCGACCAGCGTGTCCATGGCGGCACGACTGAGGCCGTAGTCAACCGCCACCGTGTCGTCGTCGACACCCAGGACACCGAGGATCACCGCGGCCAGCACGCCGGTGCGATCCTTGCCCGCGGCGCAGTGGAACACCGCTGGATAGGCGGCCGGATCAGCGAGGACCGCCAGGGCCGCGGCCAACGCCGGCGCCCCTTCGTCCAGCATCTCCTGGTAGCGCTGTACCAAGAACTCGACCGGGTCGACATCGGCGGCCACGTTCCAGTTCTCCCAGGTTTCGCGGATCACCGGCAGATGGTGATAGTCGACCGGGAGCGTGTCAACCGGGAACCGGCCCCGCTGATCGATCTCGCCCATGGTGCGCAGATCAACCACCGTGCGCAGCCCCAATGCCGCCAGCCGGGCCAGATCGGCGCCGTCGACTCGGTTGATGCCATCGGCCCGATACAGCGTCTGCCAGCGGGTGGTGCGGCCGTCGGCGGTTCGGTAGCCACCCAGGTCCCTCACGTTGAAGAGCGCCTCGAAGGCAACATGGCGAGTCGGCGGATCCAGTTCAATGGTCACCGTTCCAGGATGCCCGACCGAGGTGACCTCCCGACACCGTCGACATGACTCACTGATGAACGGTCGCCGAATGGCTGGCCGCCGAACTCAGCCTGCCGACGCCGGATCGCCACCTCGTTTGGGCCCGTCGGGGCCCTGCTCGAGCCACGTCACCAACTGCTCGGCCGGCAGGGCCGGAGCGAACAGGTAGCCCTGGGCCCGGTCACATCCCAGAATCGCCAGGGCCTCGAGCTGGGCGTCGGTCTCGACACCGACGGCCACGACCACCAGGCCCAGGCTGTGAGCCAAGTCGATGGTAGCCCGCACGATAGCGGTGTCCTGTTCGTCGACACCGAGTCCACCGATCAGCAACTGATCGATCTTCACGAAGTCGAGTGGGAACCGCTTCAGGTAGCCGAGCGACGAGTGGCCGGTGCCGAAGTCATCGAGCCCGATGCGGACCCCGAGTGACTTCAGGTAGTCGAGGCCGGCATCGACGGCCGGCTGAGCCCCGATCAGCATGCTCTCGGTGATCTCCAGGCAAAGGCGAGCCGGTTCGACTCCGCTCGATTCGAGCACCTCACAAACCTCGGTCGCGAAATCGGGGTCGGCGAGCTGACGAGGCGAGACGTTCACCGACAGCTCGTGCGGGAGCGCACCGGTTCCTCGGTCAGACCAGGCCGCCAGCTGATCGCAGGTGATCCGCAGCACCTGCATCCCGAGACGAGAGATCAGGCCGCCGGACTCGGCCGCCTCGACGAACTCGGCCGGGGACAGCAAGATGCCGCCGCCGTCGACCCGCAGCAATGCCTCGGCTCCGACGATGCGCTCGGTCTTGATGTCGAAGATCGGCTGGAAGTGCACCCGAATGTGGTCATGGACCAGCGCGTCGTCCAACAACTGCTTCACCGTCTCGCGGCGATCAGTGACGGCCGCCAAGTCGGTGTCGTAGACGACCACCTGATCGCCGCCGTCCCGTTTGGCCCGATGCAGGGCCTGCTCGGCCCGGTACACCAGCAACTCGGGGCCGTCACCGGTGGTCGCCTCGGCCAGACCGACGCTGAGACTCAGATAGATC